>NZ_JCALCE010000010.1:0-218193 GCF_059812195.1 Mycobacterium sp. NGS68
GACGGACAACCCCTCAGACCTGGGGAATTACGTGACCGCTGACAAAATTAACGACTCTCACCGCTTGTGGACCAATTCCCGGGGTCCGGCCATTCGGGCCTGCCAAGGCCCTTGGGAGGCCCTCGGTTCGGATCCGGATTTCTCGGCCCTCACCGTTCGTGAGTGGATTGAGCACCACATCGAGCAACTGACCTGAGTGGGCGAGTCAGAACTGCCGGTGGCTGGGGCACGCGGACGATGGCGCGGGGTGGGGTGCGTTGTTACCCCAAGACTTGGTCACATCGTGACTCGATGAATGACTGCTGGTGCTGGCCCGCCAAGCCAGATGAGACCTGTATCTTCACGCCTAGATTGGTGCCGGCTCCGTTGATCAAGTTATTGCCTCAGCGGAGGCGACGCTGTGCGCTGAAGGAAAAACAAGATTTCCGTCTTGGACGAGGAAAAAGTGGTCCTGGCCCACGAAGAAGCTATGTGACACATTGACACCATTCTCGAAGGTGACGAGATCGGAAGCGAACGCTGTAGCCGCGTGTGAATCAAGCGTTTCACCGATACAGGTTAGATAGTCGTCAACCGTTTCTGGATAATCCACGGTGGCGGTTTGATCGTACGGTATGACAAGACACCCATTGTTGCGTTCTCGAGTAAGATCGAACTGCGCGCAGCGCATATGGAATCGATGTCCCGCCAGACGGCGGAGAACCCTTCCATCGTAACTGTCGTCCCACGCGTCGCTGGTCTTGATCAAAAAAACCTGCGCTACTTCGTAGAGGCTGCGCGCTGCGGCGTGGTGCCGCGATAGTGAAGCACCATAGCCGGCTGTAGCCAATATGGAATGACCGTCAAGCACGGAGCAAAACACCGGAATGCCGAACCTGTTCTCGAGTTCAAACAAGGTTACGTTCTGGCGAGACTCCTTCTTGATGCGCTCAATCAAGTCGCGCAGATCGGGCGGCAGAGTCGCTTGATCAACGACTCGCAGCGCCGCGCTCTTGCGAGCCAGGAAAACGTCGGTCAGCAACCGCGAAACAGCATCTCTTTCCACACACTCCAGCAGGCCGTGAATCACCGCCTCGGCGCGAGTGGATCCAATGGCGATGCCGGAGTTTGACGAATATCGTGCCAGGTGCCGATAGTCGAACTTGTCTCGAAAATTGCGGATTTCTCCGGACGCTAAGCCCTCAACGTAAGAGGGGGTCGATAGCCCCAGGGGGTAGAGCGTGGCCGATGGAGTGGTAACTCCCGTATAGACGCGGAAGGGCATACGTGCGTCCGGTGACGCCTCAATGAGCGTTAGCGGGAGGCAGCTCGTAAGAAGGGGGTGGTCTCGACAAAAGTCAGGAGCACGCTCATAGACGAGATTAGAGGGATCGCAGGTCTCGAATGTGCTCCAATAGTGCTCGGCCGCCTCAAACATGGCGCCCGCAAAGCTTGAGAATTTGTCGCCTTTACCGTGCCCACACGCAAGGACGCGACCAGAGTCGTCGAACAAGGTGCACTTGGCGGTGTGTACTACCTCGCCTCGCTCGGATACTGACCACCGTATTCCCGCCGACCGCAATACGTCTTCAATTAGGGATAAAGCCGCTTCGAGTTCCAGACTTCTCTCAATTGGCCGGGTCATCGACGCATCGGCTAGGTGCGCCTAGTCGGGGTTTCCAGCGGGCCCTTTAGGCGGCTCAGCTATGGCTGACTGCCCCATAGCTTCCACCCGGTCATAGAGGTCATCGATGGCGCGGACCAGCGATTTTTCTCCCTCGGTAAGCTCGACGCCAGCCTCCACCTGGTAACGGAGAGATTTTCCCATGGTGCTGTTTCCCCTCGATCTGTTGGTTTGCCGAACAGTCTGTTCATAACGAACATATGCGGCTACCTGCAAGACAGTACAGGGATTCCGGGTCCATTCGCCGCTGCCCGATGACGTCATCGCCGCAGCGATGCTGTCGAGTCGTCACCGGCTTTCCTTCTGGGACGCCATGGTCGTCCGCAGTGCCGCCGGATTGCGTTGCGACACTTTGTGGACCGAGGACCTCAACGAGGGCCAGGTCATCGAAGGGGTACGGCTGAGCAATCCGCTCACAGGCGGATAGCGTCGAACGCGTTCGTCGCTTTTGCGCCGCAACCACCCCGGTCCGAGGAAATGCGGCCCTATTTCCCGCGATAGATTGCTCTCCATGAGCGAAGACAGAGTCCGTGTGCGGATCGCCGACAACGGGGTGGCAACGGCGACGATGGTGCGCGCCGACAAGCACAATGCGCTCGACCAGGCGATGTTCGAAGGCTTGGTGGATGCCGCGGAGCGGCTGGCAGGTGATACATCGGTCCGCGCGGTCGTTCTGCATGGCGAGGGCAAGAGCTTCTGCTCGGGTTTGGACGTGGCCAGTTTCATGGGCGGCGAACGGGGCACGGGCGTTCTGTTAACCCGGGACCCGGACCGGCCGGCGAACCTCGCTCAGCGCGTGAGCTACGACTGGTCGTTGGTACCGGTGCCGGTCATCGCCGCGATCCATGGCAACTGCTTCGGCGGCGGCCTGCAAATTGCGCTCGGCGCCGACATCCGGATCGCCGCGCCGGACGCGAAGCTGAGCATCATGGAGATCAAGTGGGGACTTGTTCCCGACATGGGCATCACGCAGACACTGCCGAGACTCCTACCGATCGACGTCGCGAAAGAGCTGACGTTCACTGGCCGCATTGTTTCCGGCAGCGAGGGTGCCGAGCTCGGCTTGGTCACTCGGACGGCCGCGGATCCGCTGTCCGCGGCGCTGGCGCTCGCCGGCGAGATCGCACAGAAGTCACCGGATGCCATCCGTGCTGCGAAGCGCCTGTACAACGAAACCTGGGTCAGCAACGACCCCGCCGCTGCTCTTACGCGCGAATCAGTTCTGCAAACCGGGCTGATCGGCTCGCCCAATCAGATCGCCGCCGTGGTCGCTGGAATGTCCGGGGAGCGGCCGGTTTTCGCCGACCCGGCTTAGCGTGTCGGATCCCGGGGCGGCGTCGAGCGCAAGACCGCGCCGCCCGAATAACCGACGCCGACCTATGGCCAAGTTACTTGGCTGGTCGTGCGAGATCCCGACGGCGCTGACGCCTGCGCTCGCGCAGGTATTCCACCCACCTGGCCGTCCGCACTGACTCGCTCGAAGCCCGAGCAGCGCTGACTTTCGCTTCGCGTAGACGCTGAGCCGCGACCGCCACATCGTCGACGGCAATCGGTTCGCGGCACTCCAATTCGAATGCGCGCTGACGACACTCCCGTGCCCGCGCCTCCGCACGGTCAAGCGCCGAGCTGAAGTGGCTCACGCCTCAACGCTACGCGGGAATGCGAGACGACCCGACCGTCGCAACCCAGCGCCAGCGTCACCTGCGACCTCGTTGGGCCAGTCGGTGCTCGGGTAGATTGCGCGCAGTCGATAAGTAGCTTCTGCGAGGGCATGGGAGTGGCTCATGATCGGCATCGAGATCGGGATGTCCGTCGCCCGGCAGATCCGCAAGTTCGACACGCGCATTGCGGATGCGGCGACCGTCGAGGCGGCCACCTACCTGGCGTACCTGAAGGGCCGGATGCTCGCGTCTGTGGCGCTGGGCACGCCGCAGCCGGCATCGAATTTCCTGCTGCAGTACGAGGAGGAATTCGGCGGCATCAGCTCGCAGCAATGACGCAAGGACGGCACTCCTGCCTGTGGCCGTTAGCGATGCCGCCCCGACCCACCGCCCGAACCGCCGGTCCCTCCGTGCCATGATCCCGAGCCTTGGCGGTGCTCTGAGTGGCTGTTCGTGCCGTCTCGGTCGTGCGCGCCGGGGTTGTGGTCGGGGGAGGGGATGCAATTACCGTTGACGTTGACGTACCCGTTGCAGGCCGACGCCACGGGCGCTGGTCCGTACAGCAGTAGACCTGCCCCTAGTGCCGCTGCGCCCAGTACAGCTTTCTTCATGGTCCCCTCCTCACCGTGGGGGCGATCCGTCCCCGGAGTGGGAGCGTAGTTCGGCGTGGGTCTTCGCGGAGCAATTTGTTCAACGTCGCCCGTTAGTTATCGGGACCCGGCGGCGTAGCTAACTTCCGGGGCAGATGATCCGCAAGAAATCCACTGACGCGTGCCCGCCAGGACTAGGCCCCCCGCTCAGCACTCGCGGACGCCGCCTGGCGCCCTCCACACGAACAATTCACGCTAGTCTCGCGTGCGGGGCGGGGTGCCGCAGTTTGCTCGGAGGGATTTGGACATGCGAATCGTCAAGGTGGTCGTGCTCGTTGCGGCAGCCGTCATCGTCGGCTCAAACGGTGTCGCCGCGGCCGCACCGAAGGATTACTGCGCCGACCTCAAGGGCGGCAATAGCGGTAAGACGTGTGAGATCCAGCTCTCCGACCCCGGGTACAAGGTCGACATCAGCATCCCGCTCGACTACCCCGACCAGAAGTCGGTCGCCGAATACATCTCCCAAACGCGCGACGGGTTCCTCAACACCGCCAAGTCGGGCGCGCCCCGCAGTGCACCGTATGAGCTGACCATCAAGCCGACGGAGTACAACTCGGCGATTCCCCCGCGCGGCACGCAGACTGTGGCCTTCAAGGTCTTCCAAAACGTCGGCGGCGCGCATCCGCAGACGACGTTCAAGGCGTTCAACTGGGACCAGACCTATCGCAAGGCGATCACCTGGACGGCCGCATCGGACGACAAAGAGCACACGCCGTTGTGGCGGGTCGATGATCCGCTGAAGACCGTCGGGCCGGTGGTGCAGGCTGAGCTGCAGAAGCAGCTGGCCCCAGCGCCGCCGCCCGCCCAACCGGGACAGTCTCCTGCGGCCACGCCGACGCCCGCGCCGCCATTGCCGATCGCACCCGGAGCGCTGTACAACGCTGCCAACTACCAGAATTTCGCCGTGGTCAACGACGGGGTGATCTTCTTCTTCGACCAAGGCGCGCTGCTGCCCGACTCATACGGGGCGTTGCAGGTCCTGGCTCCCCGGTCGGCAATCGACCCGATGCTCGCGTAAAGCTCCCACACCCGCTGTGCTGATCCGCACGGTGGACCTGTCGCTGGGGACACGCATGCGGGAACGCGATGCGTCGCACGCGCTCGTCGGCGTCCGGTCGATCGCGATTCTCACCGTCGGCGCGGACGTCGGCCTTGCGTGGCCACATCCGTCAGGCATCCGGCGCGGGGGTGTGGGGGCGTATGCCGGCGGGCCGACCGGACGCGCTTGCGGAGTCACGTGCAGGCGCAGCGTGCGTCCGCCGATCCGGACCTCGCCGCCGTCGAACCAGCGCTCCAGTCGCCGGGGGGCGAGCCGCGCCCAGGCTCGCTGGTACACGTCGCGCATATAGACACCTCCGCTGGAGCCTCGGTCGAAGATGAACACCTCGTCGCCGATGCGTCGGATTTCGGCGTCGACGCGTCCCATCCGCCCGCAGCGGTCCTCGATGTCGAGCAGGCGGTGTCCGCGTCGCACGTCGTCTGCGCCAAGGGAACCGCGGCCGATGACGCAGTCTCCGTCGATCTCGAGCCAGCGGTTGTCGTCGAGGACGGCGACGCATCGAAGCGACTTGGCGATCGGCCCCGTCCGCGGCACCGGGCGCGTCACGGCGGCCGGCCGCGCCCACTGAGCATCGTTCGCGGGCGTCGGCGTAGCAGGCAACGCCGCGGGCGCCACTGGCGCTGCGGCTTCGCTGAGGCCGACGCGGGCGTGCAGCCGCTTCAGCGGCCGCGGCGCCCACCAGTTGAGGTCGCCGGCGACGCGCAAAAACGCCGGCACCACCACGCCGCGGATCACGGTTGCGTCGATGACGACCGCCAGCGCCGTGCCGATGCCGAACATCTTCATGAAGGACAGGCCGTTGGCGAACGAAAGCAGCGTGATGGTCAGCAGAATCGCAGCGCTGCTGATGATCCGGCCCACCCGACCCAGCCCGACGGTGATGGCGTCGTCGTTCGGCATCCCCGAATCGCGCGCTTCCTTGATCCGACTGAGCAGGAAGATCTCGTAGTCCACCGACAGGCTGAACGCCATCACGCAGAGCAGGACGACCATGCACAGGTTCAACGGCGCCGGAGTGATTCCCAGCAGTGAAGCCAGGTGTCCGTCCTGGAAGATCAACACCATCAGTCCGAGCACGGCGCTGAGCACCAGCAGGTTGAGCACCAGCGCCTTGATCGGCACCACGACGCTGCCGGTGAAGAGGAACAACAACACGAAGGTAAAGACCGCGATCAATCCAATCGCCAGGCCGAGCCTGTCGGAGATCGCGGCGCGGGCGTCGGCGAGGTCGGCGGCCGGACCCCCGACCTCGACCTGTCCGGCAGTGACCTTGGCGCGGATCGCGCGGACGAGATCCTGAGCCGCGTCCGATTGCGGACTGGCCGACAGGTAGACGAACGCGTAGGAGGCGCGGGACTGCGCGCCCCCGGGGCGCGGTCCGGAGATTTGCCTGCCTCGCTCGAACGTGCCGGCCGGACCGTCGACGATGACCACTCCGTCCATCAGCGACACGCTGGCGGCAAGCTTTCGGAGCGCGTCGATGTCGTCGCGGGCCAGCAGCGTGATGCCCTGCGACGGGTTGACGGCGTAGTCGTTGCGCAGCGACTCGGTCAGCAACCGGGCATTCGAATCGGTCGGCAACGCCCGTTCGTCGGGCGTGGACAGCTGCACGGACAGGAAGGGAATGCCGAGCGCCAGCAACGCCGCGACGACCGGCAGGCCACACCGCAGAGGCCGGCGAGTGACGATCTGAGCGCAGCGCCGCCAGAACTGGGAGTCCGCCGAAAGCGGCACCTTGCGGCGTACCACGGCAAGCGAATCGACGCGTTCCCCGAGCAGAGCCAACAACGCGGGCAGCACCACAATCGCGCTGAACGCCGACAGCAGGACCACCACGCTCGCCGCGATTCCGACGGATCGCAGGAAGTAGGCAGGAAAGACCAGTAGGCCGGTCATCGCCAGACAGACCGTCGCGGCGCTGAAGACGATCGTGCGGCCGGCGGTGGTCACGGTCGCGATGATGGCCGAGTGATGGTCCTTGCCGCCGTCGCGCTCCTCGCGGAATCGTGACACCATCAGCAACCCGAAATCGATGGATAAGCCCAGGCCGAACGCGGTCGCGACAGTCAGCGCGTGGACGGAGACGTCGGTGACCTTGGCCATGACCAGTAACACCAGCATCGTGGTGACGATCGACGTGATCCCGACGGCCAGCGGTAGGAACGCGGCGACGAGTCCGCCGAAAACGAGAATCAGCACGGCAAGCGTGACGGGCAGCGCGACGGCTTCGCCGGACGCGACATCGTCGCTGACCCGGTCGCGGACGTCTTCCTGTAGCCCAAGACTGCCGCCGGCGCGCACGGTGACATCGGGGTCGTGAGCGCGCAGCCTGTTCACGATCCGGGTAGTGGCGGCTGCGGCTTCCTCATCGGTACCGCCGACGTGGATCAGGATCAGGCCGGATCGTCCGTCGCGGCTGCGCAGATCGGCGGCCGCAGCGTCGGTGAAAGATCTGATCACCTTGGCTGACGCTTCACTTTCGACGAGTCGGCGAACCCGGTCCCCGGCCGCCACGACACTGCGATCCTGCACCGTGCCGTCGCGTGCGATCACCTGCAGCACCAGGTTCGAGGTGGCACCAAAATTTCGATCGAGGTAGTCATCAGTCCGCGCCGATTCCGACGCCGGATCCATGTACCCGTTGACGCCCAGCTTCCCAGAGATCGAGGCTCCGAACACGATGCTGATGCCGAGCAGGCCCACGACCGCCGCCAGGACCAGCTTTGGCCGCCGGACCGCGAAGACGGCCAGTCGCGTCAACATGCGCGGAAGTGTGTCGTGCCGGCCTTGGAGATTTCTAAAAGGACGGGTCAGTGGCGACCGGGCATGCGGCGGACCACGCCGTCGTCGAGCATCTGTTGGAAGTGCTCGGTGATGGTGTCTTCGACGGGCCGGTAGGTCAGTCCCAGCTCGTCTCGGCTGCGGCTGTTGTCGAATGCCAGCGGGTAACCCACGTTGCGGTCGACGAACTTTCGCGTCAGCCCGACGAGGGGCGCGACGGCCTTCACGAGCACTTTCGGTGTCGTCGTCCTCGGGAACGGGTAGAACGGGCCGAACCCGCGGCGCAGGATCTTGCCGATCTGCAGCAGCGTCAGCGAATCCGCGTTGACGATGTAGCGGTCGTGGGCCTCGGGGGTGAAGCCGGCGCGCAGATGGGCGTCGGCGACATCACGCACGTCCACCACGCCCATGGTCAACTCGGGAGCGCCGGTCAGCAGGGTGCCGTCGGTGAACTGCTTCATCGTGCTGAGGCTGGCCGAGTCGCTGGCGCTGGTCAGCGAAGGACCGAGCACCAGCCCGGGGTGGATGGTGACCATGTCCCAGCGCTGCTGCGCCTTCTGGTAGCGCCAGGCCTCCTGCTCGGCGACCGTCTTGGAATACGGATACGGCTGGTGGTCGACGCTGCTCGTGGTGTTCCAGTGCTCCTCGGTGAAGACGCCGCCGGGGACATCCCGAGTCTCGCGGTTGTCGCCGTAGATCGCGACCACGCTGCTGGTCAGCACCACGCGCTTGACGCTCTGGGTGCGGTTGACCGAATCCAGCACGTTGCGGGTGCCCTCCAGCGCCGGGCGGACCAGCGCCTCCTGCGCATCCTTGAACCCGGACAGCAGAAACGGTGAGGCGGTGTGCATGACGAGCTCGCATCCCGCCATCGCCTCGTCGAAGCTGCCGGTATCGAGCAGGTCGGCCTTGAACAGCGTGAGCCGGCCGGGGTGGTCGTCGGAGAGCTTGTGCAGGTGCTCGAGTCCGGAGGCCTTTTGCGGGTTGCGCACCGTGCCGTGCACGGTGCGTCCCGCTTCGAGAAGGGACCGGACGATCCAGCTGCCGATGTAGCCGCTGGCACCCGTCACGAGCACCGGGGCGTCTGGGTCGATCGCCGTCGATCCGGTCATGTGGGGTCCTCTCTGGTGGGCTCGCGGGTCAGCGACTGACTGGCCGGCCTCCCGTAGCGTATGCGGACGTCGTGGACTGCGTTCGTCAACCCAACACCGGGAATCGCCGTTCGCGGGCCAGGCGGTCGAGAGCGTTCTGCATCACCGAGCGAACGTAGGAGTCGACCTGTCCGACGTCCGGATTCCTACCGAACCGGGCGACAACGTCGATGGGCTCAAGCACTTGATAGACGATCTTGCTGGGCAGCGGAAAATTGGCTGGGAAAAACGTCGTCAAACCGAACGGCAAACCGACCGTGAGGGGCAGGATATCGAGCTGAATCTTGTGCAGGCCCAACCCCTTTGCCAGTCGATCGCCGCGGGTCAGGAATAGCTGCGTTTGCTGCGCGCCGATCGACACGGCGGGCACGATCGGCACGCCGGTTTCGATGGCGATCCTGGCGTACCCGGTCCGACCGTTGAAGTCGATGACGTTGGCGCTCAGCGTCGGCCGGTACGCGTCATAGTCCCCCCCGGGATAAACCAGCACCACTGCCCCGGAGCGCAATGCCTTGACCGCGTTTTCCGGATTGGCATGGACGGTGCCGATCCGGCTTAGGTAACCACGCAACGGCGTGAAGAATACGCCGTAGTGGGCGAGGATATAGAGCGCCCGGTCGTATCCGAACGCGTCGTAGAAGGCTGGGCCGAACACGAGCGGATCAGGGGTCAGCGCGCCGCCAGAATGGTTGGATACCACCAGCGCCCCGCCGGCGCTTGGGATGAATTCCAAGCCCCGCACCTCGGCCCGGAACCAACGGTTGATGATCGGCGCGACCAGTTTCTTCGCCTGCGCGATGAACGCGGGATCCCACTTGGCAAGCTCGGTATTCTCAATGTCGTTATGGCTCATGACTTTCCCTGCATTGACTGGAACTCCTGACGCGCCACGATCACCGGGACCTTCGCCCTGTTCACCACCGCCGCCCCGACCGATCCCAGCAACGTGCCACTGATCCGGCCGCAGCCGTGGCTACCGACGACAAGCAATTGCGCACGTTTGGACGCCTCGATCAACCAACGCCCCGGATCGCCGATTTCGATTCTGCGGTGGATTGCGACGTCGGGATATCGCTCGTGCCAACCCGCCAACCGTTGGGCGAGCGTCTCCTCCTCCTCGGACAGCCGAGCGTCCCACTCGGCGTCCTGGAACGACGCCCGCGAGCCGGAGGCCGACGGGTCCATCCAGACGTGCAGCGCCACAAGGCCGACACCGCGTCGAGAGGCCTCCTCGAATGCGATGGCGGTCGCCGCTTCGGATGCCGTTGAGCCGTCGATACCCACCAGCACAGGTCGTGTGCGGACGCCGCCGATCGCGGTCTCGCCGTCGCGGATCACGGCGACCGGGCAATGCGCGTGGTAAACCAACGCCGAACTCACCGAGCCCAGGACGCCGGTGGCTAGCGGGCCGCCATGTCCCCGGTAGCCGACCACGACCATCTCCACTGTGTGGGAGAGGCCGACGAGCGTCGGGACGATGGCCGAACGCAACACCTCGCTGTCGATCTGCACCGGACCGTTCTCGCCAGCGCTTTCCTCAGCAGCCTCGATGGCAGCCTCAATAGCCGCGTCGAGGCAGTCGCGTGCCCGCTGTTGCTGCCTTCGCCTGACGGCCGCCGCGGTGACCTCCAACCACTCCGGTAGGGAAGCATCCACGACATGGACCAGGGCCAGCGGCACATTCCGCAACACCGCGTCGCGGGCCGCCCACCGGACAGCGCCCAGTGCCGCCGCCGAGCCGTCGACGCCTACCAGAATCGCGCCACGCGGTGGTTGCCACATTGCAGTGCCTTTCGGATGGGCAATTGGCTCATCGGCAGGATGGCCCAGAACGGCCGCGACTGCCAGGGCCGAAGAGCTTCAGGCCTAGGGGCCAAAGTCATCGAGCGGCCAAAGTCATCGAAGCGCCCAAGCCGTGTTCGCTAAGTGAGATGCTCGGCCCGGGTGAATGGCGGCATCGGCGAGGGACCAAACGCAACGACGGGAGAGGGTGACCGATGGAGTGTCGCGGGGCGGTATTGCGCGGTGCCGGCAAGAGCTGGGAGATCTGCCGGATCGAGCTGGACCCGCCGCGCGCCGGGGAGGTGCTGGTGCGGATGGCGGTCGCGGGGATCTGCCACTCCGACGATCACTACGCGACGGGCGACGGCGTCGCCGGGCAGCGCCTGACGGCGATCCTTCAGACGCAGGGGATTCCGGTGCCGGACCTGTATCCGATGCTGGGCGGGCACGAGGGCGCCGGCATCGTCTCCGAGGTAGGGCCCGGCGTGCGATCGGTGCAACCCGGTGACCGGGTGGCGACCTCGTTCATCCCCGCCTGCGGGTCCTGCCGGTGGTGCTCGTCCGGCCTGAGTTTCCTCTGCGATCTCGGAGCCGGCACAGTCGCGAAAGCGATGACGACCGACGGCACCCCCCGCCGTCACCTGGGCGCCGAGCACCTGACCGCGATGACCCAACTGGGCACGTTCGCCGAATACGTGGTGGCCGCGGAATCGTCGGTGATCAAGATCGACCACGACATCCCGTTCCACGCGGGATCGCTGGTGTCCTGTGGGGTCACCACCGGCTGGGGTTCGGCGACGGTCGGGGCGGGCACCGAGGTCGGCGACACCGTCGTTGTGATCGGGGTCGGCGGTGTCGGGATGAACGCGTTGCAGGGGGCCCGCAGCGTGGGGGCCAAGTACGTGGTTGCCGTGGATCCCGTTGCCTTCAAACGTGATTCGGCGCCACTCTTCGGCGCCACCCACACCGTTTCGTCCATCGAGGACGCCGCGCCGCTGGTGCGGGACCTGACCCATGGCGTGATGGCGGACCGGGTGGTGCTGACTCCCGGTGTCATGCCGTTAGATCTGCTGTCGCCGGCGATGATGCTGACGCGCAAGGGCGGCACCTGCGTGCTCACCGGGCTCGGCCAATACGACGAAGTACCGGTGCCGCTGGTGCTCAACGACATGGTGTTGTCGGCCAAGCAGCTCAAGGGTGTGCTGGGCGGCGGCATGAATCCCCGCGCCAGCACGCCGATGCTGCTGTCCATGTATCGGGAGGGCAGGCTGAAACTCGACGAGCTCGTCACCCGTCGCTATCGCCTCGAACAGATCAACGAGGCGTTCGACGACATGCGGCAGGGCCGAAACATCCGCGGGCTGATCGACTTTCGGGACCCGGTGAAGCCCAGGGAATAAACACGGAATAAACCGGGGCCGGTTCGCGGTTGCTGGTCGCTATAGCTCGTCAGACCAGGAGGCGCCATGACCACCGCCACCCTCGAGAGCCGCTTCGCGGCCGTGCAGAACGCCGGCGGATTCGACGCCGCGACGGTCGGCGGCTTCGCCCGCTACATCGCCGAGGCGCCCGACGAGAAGCTCTTCCGCATCAACCCTTACCGCTATGCGGCGGAGGCCGACATCGCCGAACTCGACTCGGTGAACCTGTTCCTGCACGCCGCGCACGCCGGCATCGTCGAGTTCAGCTGGGGTGTCCTCTGCCCCGCCTGCGGAGCGTTCATCACGACCGACCACGCCCTGCGCGCGCTGAATCATGCACGTACCTGCGCGATTTGCGACATCCCGATCCCGCCGGAGATCGACGACAACGTCGAGGTCGCCTTCAGCGTCGCCCCTTCGACGAGGACGATCCGATTCCAGGCCCCGGAGCGGCTCGACTTCATCCGCGACGGCCTCACGCTGTTCTTCTCGCCCAGCGTCGCAGACCCCACGCACATCGGTCGCTACCTGCGTGACCCAGTCTGGTTCGGTACCGCTGCGGCGGGCGAGACGATGGCGGCCGAGAAGGTGCTAACGCCGGGGCGGTACGTGCTGGCGCTGCCGGAGTACCACGTGCTGCGGCGCTTCACGGTCGACGAGGGCGAGGGCGCCTCATTGTCGAGCTTCGAGGTCCTCGCCGGCGGGCAGCTCATTCACGAGGGCGAGCAGCTCGCGGCGGGCAATGTGCGCATGACGCTGCGGAACCGGCTCGGCCGGCCGGTGGTCTTCGGCGCCTTCGCCGATCCGCGCCCGTCGTCGCCGGAGGCGCTCGCCGAAAAGGCGGCGAAGATGGCGCAAGCTTCGGGCTTTAACTTTCACCGCTTCTTCACCGTCAAGGAGCTGGTGACGACCCAGGTGTTCCGCGACCTGTTCCGCGCCGAGAGCATTCCCGCGCAGGGCGGCCTAGGGCTGAAGAACCTGACCGTGCTCTTCACCGACCTCAAGGGCTCGACCGAGCTGTACTCGCGGATGGGCGACATGCGCGCGTACGGGCTGGTCGGCGAGCACTTCGGCCTGTTGCGCGAGGTGGTCGCGGCGCGCGGCGGGGCGGTGGTCAAGACCATCGGCGACGCGGTGATGGCGAGCTTCCCCACACCGGCCCCCGCGCTCGAAGCGGCCATGGTGATGAACCGCGAGATCGCCAAGGTCGGCGAGCTGGAGCTCAAGATCGGCCTGCACGCCGGGCCCTGCATCGCGGTGGACCTGAACGAACGCCTCGACTACTTCGGGCAGACGGTGAACATCGCGGCGCGCGTCCAGGGGATCGCCGACTCGCGCCAGATCGTGTGCACCGACGCGGTGCGCGACGCACCGGGCGCGGCCGAGGTGATCGCGGGGCTGAGCCTCGTCGCCCCGCGCGAGCTGGCGGCGCTCAAAGGGGTCGCCGACCAGGTGGGCGTCTGGCGGTATCGCTAAAGCGGCTGGCCCGGTCCTAGTCGGCGGTGTGGACGATGAGGATGTCGATCTTGACCTTGCGGGCGATGGTGGAGGGGACCGAGCCGAGCAGACGGTCGGCGACGGTGTCCAGGCCGACGTCGCCGACGGCGATCAGGTCCGCGTCGACCTCTTTGGCCAGCTTGATGAGCGCGTCGACGGGCGCGCCGACGATCGAGCGCTCCTCGACGTCCTGCGCACCCGCGGCCTGCGCCCGCTCATGGGCTTCCCGCAGGATCTCGTAGGTATGGGCACCGCCGTGCATCTTGTAACTGCCCTCGCCGCCGAGGGCGTCTTCGGCGCGGCGGTCGGTGATCCGATCGGGCGCGGGCGGCCGTGACCAGCCGCCCTTCTCCGCGGTGCCGAGGTGCGCGCTCGCGATGATCAGCCTCGCGTTCTCCTGTGCAGCGACTACGGCCGCCCGGTCGACCGCGCGCAGCGACGACGCCGAGCCGTCCGTCCCGACGAGGATTGTCCGATAGCTCATGGCGCCTCCATCAGTCGGTCGTCGCCGACAACGAGATTATTGTTGGCCCGGCGTCATATGAGAAGGCCTGCTGACGCGCCTGATCGCGACCATCGCACCGGGCCAGGAACCGTTCCTGTTCGGATCGGAGCCGATCACCGTCGGCGCGATGGTGCAGATGATCGTGCTGCGGCGCAAGATCGTCGACGGAACCGCACGACCGTCCGAGCTTGCCGAGTTCCAGCGGACCGCCGCCGAGCGCGGGGCCGATATGACCGGCAACACCGAGCTGGCGGTGACGGCGCTGATCGAAGCGCGAAACCGCCCGATCATGGTCAGCGGCATGTTCGGCATGCTCTGTCCGATGCCAGGTAAGCACCGCCAACGACCACGTCGACGGAAGTCCGCACGACGCGATGTACCCGCTGAGCCGCCTGGTGCAGTGGATGGGCGACGACGATATCTCCGGTACGGAATCCAACGCTGTCGTAGAACTCTGCGTGCGGGGCTCGACGCGCTCGCGTCGTTGACGCGCCCGCATCCCTCAAGGATCATGCACAACACAGGCCCCACTCCGGTCAGGAGACCGCTATGCCACTTCCGTACATGCTCGGATCGAATGGCCCGGAAATCTGGTACTGGCAGGCCTGGTTCGACCGCATGTACCACGCGTACGCGCCGCCGGCCGACGGTTACTACGGTGACGACGAAGTCGCCGCGGTCAAGGAGATGCAGCGACGGCTCAACATCCCGCAGACGGGCGTGTTCGACGAAGAGACCGCACGCCTTGCCGGGTATACGCCGCCGGCGGGCCTGCTGCCGATCATGTTCACTGTCGAAGGGCATGCATCGAACATGTTCGCCGGACCGGTGGCCGACACCGCCAATGTGCTTGAAAGCGAAGGACTCTGCCATCACCAGCCGATCGGCTACAACAACGTCGCCGTGCCGTTCGACAACGCCAGCGGAATCAACGAGCTCGCGCGCCTCGTCGGGTCGGCGGTCATGGACAACGGGGTGCCGTTCCCCGCGGGGACCCCGTGGTCGCTCGGCATCTTCTCGCAGGGCGCCATCGTCGGTTCGTACTTCTACTTCAACTACCTGCAGGACGGTCAGCCGCTCGCCTGGCGTCGGGCCGACCTCAGAGGTGTTCTGACATACGGCAATCCGTGCCGCCAGACGAACAGCATCGCGCCCTGGGCCATGCCCTGGATCTCCAAGCCCGACACCCACGGCCTGGACCCGTACAAGCGATTCGGCCTGCCGGGGTACCCCGCCAAGCCCGACGACTGGATGGACGTCTACCGCGAGGGCGACATCTTCGCCGAGAACGGCGACGACAGGGCGAGTGCCATCCGGGCCGCCGTCTACGAGGCCGTCATGAACGACTTCTTCTCCAACCCGTACTCCCTGGCCGTACAGATCGGCCAACTGTTCCAGACACCCTGGCAACAGATCATCGGCATCGTCATCGCGATCGTCAGCGGCGTCGTGTTCCTCGGCGACACCCCGAACCCGCACTATTCGCCGTACGACATCACCGGCGGGATCGCCTGGATGCGAGGACGACTGACCGCGCCGGCGGTGGCTAGTCCGCTCTGACCCGCCATCGCGCAACGCTCGGCGTTCGGCCGACCGCAGTGCCGTGGGCACGCATCGCTTAAGCTGCCCCTTTGGCCCGGCGACTGGAGGTCTGCGGTGCGCGTATCGGTACGTAGGGTGGCGGCGACGCTGGCGGCCGGCTTGGTGCTCGTCGGATGCGACCACCCCACCGCGGCGCCGCCGAAGCCGAAGTTCGCCCCCTGGGGCGTCAACCTGGCCGACATGGACAGCTCGGTGCGGCCCGGCAACGACTTCTACAACTACGTCGTCGGCGCGTGGCTGAAGAACGCGAAGATCCCTGCCGACAAGGTGTGCGCGGGCGTCAGCCTGGACATCCAGAACCAGCTCAACGCGGACCTCAAGGCGATCGTCGAGGGCGCCGTCGCCAAACACGCGCCCGCCGGCGACATCTCGCAGCAGATCGGCGACCTCTACGCGTCGTACATGAATGAGGGGCTGCTGAACACGAAGGGCGTCGAGCCGGTGCGGCCGCTGCTGACGACGGTCGACGGCATCAACGACAGGCCGGGGCTCAACGCGGCGCTGGTGTCCTTCAACGCCAACACCAAAGTGGACGACCCCTTCCCGGTCTCGGTGGACATCGACCCCAACAACCCGACCCGCTACATACCCAGGCTCTGGCAGGGCGGCCTCTCGCTCGGTGACCGCAGCTACTACGTGAACACCGACCCCGACGCGGTCGAACTGCGCAACAAGTTCGTCGCGCACGCGGCCAAACTGCTCGGCCTCGCCGGGTTCGCCGACTCGCAGCAACAGGCCGAACAACTGCTCGCCCTGGAAACGAAGCTGGCCCAGGTGCAGCTGCCCAAGCAGGACGCGCGCAACGTCGACAAGACGAACAACATCATGCCGCGCGCCGACGTCGAGGCGCTGGCGCAGGGCGCCCCCCTGCGGGAGCTGTTCGACGCGCTCAAGCTGCCGGCAGCGACCGACGTGCAGGTCGGCATGCCGGACGTATTACGCCAGACCGCAGCGCTTTTCGGCTCCGAGCCGCTGGACGCGTGGAAGGCGTACATGCGCTACCACGTCCTGCACTCCTATGGCGGTGAGCTGTCGACGCCGTTCGCCGACGAGGTGTTCGACTTCTACGGCCGGACGATGGCGGGCGCCCAAGAGCGCACGCCGCGCGACAAGCGCGGCGTGTCCCGGGTGAGCAGCGAGCTCGGCGACCCGGTCGGCGAACTCTACGTCCATGCGCACTTCAGCCCGCAGACGCGCGACAGCGCAAAGGCGCTGGTCGAGAATCTTCGCCAGGCGTACAGCAAACGCATCGACGCCGCCTCGTGGATGGCGCCGGAGACCAAGAAGGAAGCCCAGGCCAAGCTCGCGGCGCTGGTCGCCAAGATCGGCTATCCCGACAAATGGAAGTCGTACGCGTCGGTGAAGATCGACGCCGCCGACCTCGTCGGCAACGAGAACAATCTGGCGCGGTGGGGGTGGAACGACGACGTCACCAAGTTGGCCAAGCCTATCGACCGCGCCGAGTGGAGCATGACGCCGCAGACCAACAATGCCTACTACTCGCCGCGGCTCAACGACATCGTGTTCCCCGCGGCGATCCTGCAGCCGCCCTACTTCGACCCCGCGGCCGATCCCGCGGCGAACTACGGCGCGATCGGGGCCACCATCGGCCACGAGATGAGCCACGCGTTCGATGACCAGGGCCGCAAGAGCGACGGCACCGGGCTGCAGCGCGATTGGTGGACACCGGCCGACGCCGAGCGCTATGTGCACGAGTCGGACAAGCTCGTGCAGCAGTTCAACGGATACGAGCCGCTGGCGGGCAATCACGTCAACGGGCAGCAGACGCTGGGGGAGAACATCGCCGATCTCGCCGGACTGCGCATCGCCTATGACGCCTACAAGCTGTCCCTCGGCGGCAAGGAGGCGCCCGTGATCGGCGGGCTGACCGGCGACCAGCGGTTCTTCATCGCCTTCGCGGCGAGCTGGAAGGAGCTCTGCCGGCCTCAAACCGTGCGCAACCGGCTGTTGTCGGATGTCCACAGCCCGGCCGCCTTCCGGGTCAACGGGATCGTCCGCAACATGGACGAGTGGTACACCGCCTTCAACGTTCAGCCGGGGGAGTCGTTGTACCTCAAGCCCGAGGACCGCGTCCGGGTCTGGTAGGCGAAGACGGTCTTAACCGGCCGCCTGCAGGGTGATTTCGGAGATTTTCGTCCGGCTCTGCCCGTTGGTGGTGCCCAGGGTGGAGATCCACACCAGCACGTTGGCGGTCTTGGTCCGGTTGTGCACCTCGATGCGGTTATGCCCCGGCTGCAGCGACGTCGTCGGGGTCAGCTCGGTGGTGTCGGCCAGCTTGGCCGGGTTGTCGGTGGCCGACGAGCGGATCTGCACCTGCGTTCCCGTGCTGGACACGTCGAGTGTCACCACACTCAGGGCGGTCGGTTCGGAAAGGTGCAGCAGCAGCCCCATCCCCTGAATGAATCTCGGGAAGGGGACGGCATCCATGTAGGCCACCGTCGACCATCCCGTGTTGGGGTTGCCGTCGATCGCCAACTTCGCGTCCTGCGGATTGTCGGGGGCGCCGTCGGGGGAGAACACCGTCGCGCTGACCGGTTTGATCATTCGTCCCGGGCGAACCCGGGTGCCGAATCCGTCGGTGAAATACAGCACCCCGGCCGCGGTCAGCGCGATCACGGCGACGACGGCGGCGACGACGGCCACGACGCGGGCCTTCCGGCGTTTCGGCGCCTCTTCGGGGGCCTTGCGCGGCGCTTCGTCGCGTGCTTCCGAGCGGGCTTCCGCACGGGCGTCCGCACGGGCTTCCGAGCGGCGGCGCTTCGGCGCGGCGTCGACCGAGAAGTTGATGATCTTGTCGGCATCCAGCGTTTCGCCGTCCCAGACGCCGCTCACCTCGACCTCGTCGCCGTCCGCGATGTGTCCCGAGACGAGGTCGGTCTGTAGTTCGACCGCGACGCGAGCGGGCAGGTCGTCGAGGGGGTCGATCGGGATCACCTGGAACAAGAAGAGGCCGACGTCGTCCTGCCCGTTGATGGCGCTGCGCCGCACGCCGCGGGCCGTCCCGTTGACGACCAGGCGCTGCAGCCGCTGCGTGGCCGGGCGCTCCGCCGAGGCGGCGACGACCGTATCGCTGGCGTCCCTGGGCTCCTGCTGTGTGAGGGCGCGGGCGAAGTCGCCACACGTCGGGTACCGATCGCTCGGGTCCTTGGCCAGCGCCCTGGCCAGCACGGCGTTCAGGTGCGCGAGGTCGGATCGGCGCAGCGATATCGGCGGCGGCGGCGAATTGAGATGGTGGCTGACGACGACGGCGCGATTCGAGTCCTGAAACGGCGGTGCGCCGGTTAGCAGGTGATACGTGGTGGCGGCCAGCGAATACTGATCCGCCCGGCCGTCCAGCGGCTTGCCCAGCAGCTGCTCGGGGGCCACGTAGCTCACCGTGCCCATGGCGACGTTGGCCTCGGTCAGGTTGCTGACGTCGTCGATCCGGCGGGCGATGCCGAAGTCGGTCAACAGCACCCGGCGACGGGGGCCCTCGGCCGCGGTCACGAGGATGTTCTCGGGCTTGACGTCACGGTGGAGCAGTCGGCGATCATGACCGAAATCGAGCGCGTCGGCCACCGCCGTCACGATCTCCCAGACGTCCTTCTCCGGCATGCCGTGGCGGTGCTGTTCCCGGATCAATTGACCGGCGTCGGTGCCGTCGACGTACTCCATCGAGATCCACAGGCGGCCGTCGAATTCGCCACGGTCCAGCACGCTGACGATGTGCGGGTGCCACAGCGTCGCGGCCAATTCGGCTTCGCGATTGAACCTGGCCCGAAACTCGTCGTCGGCCGTCGCGTTCAGGGACAAGACCTTCAGCGCGTCGTGACGCGGCAGGCGCGGGTGCTGGGCGAGGTAGACCTCGCCCATGCCACCGGTGCCGAGCAAGCGCTCAATGATGTAGCCAGCGAAGACCTCGCCGTTGTTCAACGGCATGCCCGAAAGCCTACAAACCGGCGGGACCCGGAAGCGAATGGGTCAGTAGACGCGTTGTTGACCGGTCGACAGGCCGTTGTCGCACGTCACGGTGACGTCCCAGGTGCTGCCCGTCGCGGGTCCGGGGCGATCTAGCCTGGTCTCTCCCGAGCCGGTGACGGTGAAATTGGCGACGTCGGTGTAGTTGAGCGTGGTGGCCGGACCGGCGACCGCGACGGCCCGATACACACAGCCCACCGGCGGCTTGCCGGCGTTGTTGGTGATCGACACGAAGGCCGGTATCCCGTCGGGCCGCCCGTCGCCGTACCGCAACCTCAGCTCCGAGGGCGGTGGCGGCGGAGGCGCCGGCGCCGGCGCCGCGGGCGGGGGCTCTGCCGCGGGCGGGGGCGCATCCGTGCGGGGTGCCGCAGTGGGGAATTGTTCCGCGGTGGGCGGAGCCGCGGGGGGCGCCGACGGCTCCGGTGTGGCGTTGTCCGTCGCCACGAGCGAGATCGAGCGGCCCGTCGTGGTGCCCGGCTCGCCCGGCCCCGACACGGCCAGTCCGACCCCGGCTAGCAACGCGACAAGCGCGGTCGCGACGAAAATGCCGGATCGCCGATACGACGGCCCCCGCGACGGTGTTTGACCTGCATTCATCGTGTGTGCCTCCTTGGCCCCAAGCCCCCAAAGGCGCAGTCTACGAACAATCCGCAGACAACGCGACGCTAACTCAGGGTCTCGCTTTAAGGTTCGGCGTATTGACTAAGTAGCGGCCACCCGGATTTCCATCGCGCCATCCAGCAGAGGAGTTGCGCCATGCACGATTTCCCGACACCCCGTCATGTCGCCGCGGCCATGCGCCGGGTCGCCGGCGCTGCCGCCGTGACCGCGGCGATCGGTCTGACGGCGGCCGTCCACGGGCCGGCCGTGACGCTGGTGTGGGCCAACGGGATCGAACTCGCCCCAGGCATCTCGGTCATCCCGGCTCCGGGCTGGACGATCGAAGGCCAGGGCCCCGGCTGGGTCACGCTGCACAACGCCCTCTCCACCGCGGAACTGGAAATCAAGGTCAAGCCCGCCGGTGGAGCGGACCCCGCCGCCGTGCTGCAGGGCGACATCGATCAGTTGAACGACGTGTCGACGACCGGGCTGACCAACGTGAGGACGGCGGGCGCGCCCGCTGCCTCACCCGTGCGGGGAGCGAATTTCCAACAGCAAGCGTCCGTCGACTACAACGCCGACGGCACGTCGGGGCTGGGCCCGACCCCCGTCAGCGGCTCGTTCAGCGAGCTGCTGAACACGTCGACCCACCGGTCGGCCTTCGTCGTCTTTGTGCAGAACGGCGATGCGACTGCCGCCGCTGACAGCGACGGCCAGGCGATGATCAACTCGCTGCTGTGACGGGAAACGGATGACCCTTCCCGGCACGCCATCTGACGACGTCGCCGACGTCCTTGCCGCGGGGAACGGCGACATCAGCACGCTGTTCGTCTCGATGGCGACCCGCCACCCCGACGGCGCCGACGCCGAATACCTGCGCTGGCACACCCTCGACCACCGCCCCGAGCAGTACCGCATGCCGGCCGTGCGCGCCTCCCTGCGGCTGGTGTCCACCCCGGCCTGCCGGTCCGCTCGGGCGGCCAGCCGCGACCGCTTCGACGCGGTCGACCACGTGATGACGTACTTCTTCACCGATCCCGGCGGCATCGGCGCGTTCACCGACCTCGGTGCCGCGCTGCACCGGGCCGGCCGCATGCTGCCGCTGCTGCCGCCGGTGGACCGCGGCGTGTACGAAGTGCGGGACAAGCTGGCCGCGGCGCGCGTCAAGGTCGGCTCCGACGTGCTGCCCTGGCTGCCGCTGCGGGGTGCCTTTCTGTTGGTCGAGCATGGCGCCGCGCCGTCGACCGACCTGCTCGACGTGGCGGGAGTTGCCGGCGTATGGTCGGCCACCTCCCGTGGTCGGTGGCTGCGCTACTGCTTCCTCGACGACGACCCGGTGGCCACCGCGGGGCGCCTGCAACCCATACTCGAGGCCGGTTGGCGGGCGTCGGGCACCGAAGCGCTGCTGGCCGCTCCGTTTCACGTCGTCGTGCCCTACGAGTGGGACCGCTATGTGCCGTAGATGGGGGACGTCATGCGCGTGGGTCTGATGGTCGGCTCCGACAAGGAGCGCCCCCGGGCGCAGCGGCTGGCCGGACTCGTCGAGGACGGCGTCGGCGCGGAAAACGCCGGCTTCAGCACGTTTTGGATGCCCCAGGTGCCCGGCTACCTCGACGCGATGACGGCCATGGCGCTGCTGGGGCGGGCGACCGACCGCATAGAGTTGGCCACGGCGGTCGTGCCGATTCAGACCCGCCACCCGATGATCATGGCCCAGCAGGCGCTGACGACCCAGGCGGCGTGCGACGGGCGGTTCACGCTCGGCATCGGCCCGTCGCACCATTGGATCGTCCAGGGCCAACTCGGGCTGCCCTATGACCGGCCGGCCCGTCTGGTGAGCGACTATCTCGACGTGCTGGCGGCGTCCTTCGCCGGCCCCGGACCCGTCGACGTCGAGAACGACAGCTACCGCGTGCACGGGACCGTGGATGTCGCCGACACCGTCGAAATGCCCGTTCTGCTGGCGGCATTGGGCCCGGCGATGCTGCGGCTGGCCGGCGAGCGCACCGGCGGCACCATCTTGTGGATGGCCGACGAGCGGGCCATCCACGAACACGTCGCCCCGCGTATCGGCGCCGCGGCGGACGCCGCCGGACGCCCCGCGCCGCGGATCGTCGCCGGAGTGCCCGTCGCCCTGTGCGCAGCCGGTGAAACGGACGACGCCCGCGCCTACGCCAGCGAGGTCCTGGGGCATGCGGATTTCTCGCCCAACTATGTGCGCCTGCTCGAACACGGCGACGCCGAGGACGTCGGCGACACCATGGCGGCCGGCGACGAGGCGGCCATCCTCGCGCGGTTGCGCCGCTACCGGGACGCGGGCGTCACCGACCTGGCGGCGCGGATCGTCCCGCTGGGTGACGACCCGGCGACCCGGACGCAATCGCGGGCGCGGACGCTGGAGTTCCTGTCGTCGATCTGCCCGGCGCTGTAGGCGCCTAGCTGCGCGCCGAGTTCTCGACGATGATGTCGCACGCCGTCTCGTAGAACGCGCTGATCAGCGTGGAGAACGACAGCGCAAACGGATGAATCATGTACACGTCCATCGGCTGGAGGCTCCAGTCCGGCAGCACGGGCACGATGCTGCCGTCGCGCAATTCGGTCGTGACGATGATCTGGTTCGGCATCGCCCCGACGCCGAGGCCCTGCAGGATGTACTGCTTGCCCACCTGAAAGTTGTTGGCGCGCGCCCGGATCGCGGGGGACAGCTCGCATCGTCGCTTGTTGCGCATCAGCGTCAACTTCCCGGACCCGTCGCAGCTACCGCAGTCGATGAACGGCAAGGCGTTCAGCTGCGTTGGCGTGCTGAGCGGCTCGGGTAGTCCGGCAAGCAGATCCGGCGATGCGCAGAGGAAAAGCTCGAGGCTGAAGACCTTCCGCGCGATCAGTGTCGAGTCCTGCAGCGGCCCCGTCCCGAAGACCACGTCGAACCCGTCGTGCACGGGGTGAACGACGTTGTCCACCAACCTGATATCGAGCCGCGAATGCGGGTAGCGCTGCAGGAACTTCGCGCCGACCCGGGACGCGTAGTCGACGCCGACGAAGACGGGGATGGCGACGCGCAGCTCGCCCTGCGGCTCTTGTCTGCTGCCCTCCACCAGCGCGCGCACGCCGTTGGCCTCGGCCAGGATGTTCACGCCGTGGTCGTAGATCTTCTCGCCCAGGTCGGTGACGGTGAGCTGATGGGTGTTCTTGCGCAGCAGCTTGATGCCGAGGTCGGACTCCAGCTTGGACAGCTTGCGGCTGACCGTCGACTTGGGCATGCCGAGCAGCGCCGCCGCCTTCGACAGGCTGCGGCACTCGACCACCTTGCCGAAAACCAGCAGGGCATCGAGGTCGAACGGCAGGTTCTGCTCCATAAGCGGCCAGGGGTGGTGTTCCAGAAATGCAACAGGGTGTTGCAATTGAAAGCCTGTTTTGCGCCTTCGGTCAAGTGCTACGTTCGGCCGATAGGAGGGGCCGATGAGTCACGACGTCCTGGTGACCAAGCCGGCGAGCGGACACTGGACCGACGCCTATCCCGAATTGGGGCGCGGCCCGGTGTCACTCGAGGACTGCGTGTCGCCGGAGTTCTACGAGAAGGAACGCGAGCACGTCTTCCGCAAGACCTGGCTCTACGTCGGGCGCGTGGAGCGGGTGCCGCGCTCCGGCAGCTACTTCACGCGCGAGCTGAAGTTCCTGAACACCTCGGTCATCGTCGTGCGGGGCAAGGACGGCGTGATCCGCGCCTTCCACAACATCTGTCCGCACCGCGGCAACAAGATGCTTTGGCAGGACGACCCCTTCGAGGAGGTCGCGGGCCGGGCGCCGTTGCTGTACTGCCGTTTTCACGGCTGGCGCTACAACCTGGACGGCTCGCTGCACGCCGCCACCCGCAAGGACCTGCTGCTCGACTTCGATGCCGACAGCTGCCGCGTGCCGGCCATCGCGTGTGAGGTCTGGGAGGGTTTCATCTTCGTCAACCTCGACCCGCACAACACCGAGCCGCTGCGCTCATACCTCGGCGAGCTGGCGCACGGCATCGAGGGCTATCCCTTTGGCGGGCCGCATCAGGTGTACCGCTTCAAGGCGGAGCTGCAGTGCAACTGGAAGATTTTCCTCGACGGCTTCGCGGAGAGCTACCACGGCCCGTACCTGCACGCGTTGTCGTTCGGCGCGCTCACGGCGGAGGCCAGGGAGGCGTTCGACCAGCCCAACCCGTTCACCGACGCGCTGGCCTATCGGCTCAAGGGACCGCATCGGACGTTCTCCTTCGCCGGCGAACCGTCGCGGAAAACGCCCTACTCCAAGCCGATCGAATGCGTCATGGAGGCGAGCGCGGCTGGTCCGTGGACCAAGCGCACCGACCGCGGGCCGATGCCGGCGGGGCTCAACCCCACCCGGTCGGACAAGTACGGCTTCGATTCGTTCCAGTTCTTCCCCAACTTCGTGCTGATCTTCGGATCCTCCGGCTTCAGCACGCACACGCATTGGCCCACCGGCCCGCACTCCCACCTCTTCGAGGTCGAGATGTTCTATCCGCCGCCCCGGACGCACAAGGAGCGGCTGGGACAAGAGCTGACGGTGACGTTCCTCAACGACATCATCCTGGAAGACGCCAGCCCGTCCGAAGGTTTGCAGGCGATGCTCAACAGCGGCGCGCTCACGCATTTCACGATGAACGACGAGGAGATCCTGCTGCGCCACCTGCACAAGGTGGTGGGCGACTACGTGGCGGCCGGCGAGCAGGCCCGCCTATGAGCGCGCTACTGCCCCAAGAATTTTCGGAGCTCGAGCACCTGGTCGACGAGTGGGCCATCGAGGACGGCCACGAGCGCTACGTGAAGCGCGTGAACAGTTCCATGCCGCAGATCCAGGCGTTCTACGACGAGGTGTTCCCCCACGCCGAGGAAGCGGTCGCCTACATCGACAAGTTCGACTACGCGCAACCGCTGCCCGAGGACGTCGCGAACCTGCGCAACCTGCTGTACTCGCTGATCACCGTGTCGCTGGCGGTCGAACTGTGGCGGCAGCCGCGGGTCAAGCATTCCGCGCACACCATCCTCACGAGGCTGAGCTGACCCATGGGACTGTCGACTACCCGACTCGAAATCATCGACCGCACGCCGCTGATCGGCAGCGAGATCCGCACCGACCTGGACACCCTGCTGAGCGGCCGCGAGGCGGACACGATCCGCGCCACGCTGGAGCGCCGCGGCGTCGTCTTCTTCCGCGGCCTGCAGATCAGCGACGAGCAGCAGGTCGCGATCGCGAAGACCCTCGGCAACATCGTACAGAACGAGGGGGAGGGCGGGATCTACAAGATTTCGCTCGACACGAACGTCAATCAGCGGGCCGAATACCTGAAAGGCTCGATGTTTTGGCATTTCGACGGCTCGCTGCAGCCCTACCCGAACCTGGCGAGCCTGCTGCGCGCCATGAAGTTGTCGGACTCCGGGGGGCAGACCGAATTCTGCAACACCTATGCCGCCTACGAGGACCTGCCGGACGCGGACAAGCAGGCCATCGCGGACCTGCGGGTGGTGCACAGCGCCGAGCGCTCGCAGTACTACGTGCGGCCGGAGATGAGCTACGAGGAGATCACCTTCTGGCAGAAGTCCCCGACGAAGTCCTGCCCCATGGTGTGGACCCACCGGTCGGGCCGCAAGTCGCTGCTGCTCGGCGCGACGGCGGATTACGTCCTCGGCATGCCCGTCGAGGAAAGCCGGGGTTTGCTTGCGCGCCTTCGCGACTGGGCCACCCAGGCGCGCTACGTCTACCGGCACGAATGGCAACTCGGCGACCTGCTCATCTGGGACAACACCGGAACCATGCATCGGGCGCTCCCGTACGCCGCCGACAGCGGTCGACTCATGCACCGCACCGTGCTGGCCGGCGAAGAGCCGCTGACGTGAAACTCGGCGTCACCACGCCCGTCGTCACCAACGTCGCCGGCGCCGCGCTGACGTGGGAGCAGGACGCGACGATCGAGGACATCGGCCGCGTCGCCGAAGCGGCCGACCGGCTCGGCTATCACCACCTCACCTGCAGCGAACACATCGGCATACCGTCGGGCGAATCCGCCCGCCGCGGCTCCCGGTACTGGGACCCGCTCGCCACGTTCGGCTACGTGTCGGCGCGTACGCGGCAGATCCGGCTCGTCACGATGACCCTGGTGCTCGGCTACCACCATCCGCTTGCCATCGTAAAGCGTTACGGCACACTGGATCACGTTAGCGGCGGCAGGGTGATCCTGGGCGTCGGGGTGGGGACGCTGAAGGAGGAGTTCGACCTGCTGGGCGCGCCGTTCGACGACCGGGGTGCCCGCGCCGACGACGCGCTGAAGGCGCTGCGGGCCGCGCTGCCCACCAACGAGCCGTCGTACCAGGGCGAGTACTACTCGTTCGGCGGGCTCACCGTCGACCCCTGCGCGCTGCAGCCGCACATGCCGATCTGGGTCGGCGGCCGCACCCGGCGGTCGTTGCGGCGCGCGGTCACGCTCGCCGACGGGTGGTGCCCGTTCTACGTGTCCATCGCGACGGCCGCCGAGTGGTTGCGGGCGCACGAGCTGCCGGCCGGGTTCGAGGTGGTGCTGCCATCCGATCAACCGCTCGACCCGGCGCGGGAGCCCGCGTCGGTCGAGGAGACGCTGCACACCATGGCCGCGGCCGGCGTCACGACGGTGTCGGCCAGGTTCGTCCATCACTCGCTCGAGCACTACCTCGAGCAGGTCCATGCGCTGGCCGAACTGCACGCCAAGACGTTCTGAGGCTCGCCGGGATTAGGCTCGCGGGTGCGGGTGTTGTCGGTGCGGAAGACCGCAGACCAACCACGGCAGTTAAGGGTGCAGATGAAGTTCGGGATTTCCACGTTCGTCAACGACGACAGCATCGACACGGTATCGCTCGCCCGCGCGATCGAGGAGCGCGGTTTCGCGTCGCTGGTGGTCGCGGAACACACGCACATTCCGGCGAGCCGCGAGTCCGCCTATCCAATGGGCGGCGAGCTGCCGTCGATCTACTACCGGACCCTGGATCCTTTCGTGACGTTGGCCGCGGCCGCGGCGGTGACCTCGTCCATCGAGTTGTTCACCGGGATCGCCCTGCTGATCCAGCGGGACCCGATCATCACGGCCAAGGAAGCCGCCAGCATCGACCTGATCTCCGGCGGCCGGTTCATCTTCGGCGTGGGCGCCGGCTGGAACATCGAGGAGTTGCGCGATCACGGGACGGACCCGAAGACGCGTGGCGCGCTGCTCGACGAGCGCATCGAGGCGATCAAGGCGCTGTGGACCACCGAACCCGCCGAGTACCACGGCAAGTACGTCGATTTCGACGCGTCCTACAGCCGCCCCAAGCCGGTGCAGAAACCGCACCCGCCCCTGTTCATCGGCGGCGACTCCGACGCCACCGTCAAGCGGATCATTCGCCACGACGCGGGCTGGATATCGAACCCGGTGCCCGTCGAAAGACTGACCCGGCGCATCGATCAACTGCGCGAGGGCAGCGGGCGCGACGTCCCGCTGGCGATGTTCGGCACACCGATCAAGCCCGACTACTGGGACGCCGCGCGCGACCTCGGTTTCGGCCGCCTCGCGCTGCTGTTGCCCACCAAGGGGCTGGACGAGTCGCTGCGGTTGCTCGACGACTACGCCGCGAAGGTGGCCGCATACACAAATGCCGCGCTTTAGCAGCATCCTGTCGCCCCGCGGGGGAACCTTTGCGGATGCCGACGCGGCACCGGGTTGCCTGGCCGATCTGCACCTCGACGAGGTCATCGCCGCCGTCACCGCCGGACACGCGGAGGATCACGTCGACCGGTTCTTTTACGTTCCGCTGCAAGAGGTTTCCGAGGTCGAGCATCGTCAGCAGGTCTTTCGGGATCTGGAAAGCGAGCATATCCGCCAGCCGATCCTGAACTTTGTCAAGGCGATGCGGACCGTGCGCCACCGCATCGACCGGGCGGGCGAGCTGCCCAATCCGCTGCAACGGCAAGGCTGGTTCGTCTACGCCATTCAAAAGTACTGCGACGCTGTGCCGTTGCTGCGCGACGAGTTGCGTCAGGCCGGTCCGGCCTCGCGAGGTCTGCGTGATTTCACCGACTACGTGACCGAATACGTCGACGGTGAAACCTTCCGAAACCTGGTGAACGACAACGAAGCCGTGCAGGCCGACCTGCGTGAGGTCCGCTATACCGTGCACATCGAAGGGCTGCGGGTGCACGTCGAGAGGTACCAGGGCCAGACGGATTACAGCGTCGGAGCCGTCGCGGCCTTCGAAAGGTTCGCCACCGAAGAGCGCGAGGACTACCACGTACCGCAGCAGGATTCGGCCGACATGAACTATGTCGAGCAGCAGGTCCTCAGCTGCGTCGCGAAGCTCTACCCCGCCGCGTTCGCGTCGCTCGAACGATTCTGCCGCCGCAACAAGCAGTTCATCGACGGCGTGATCGGGCGATTCGACGACGAAATCCGGTTCTATCTCTACTATTTGGCGTTCGTCCGCCGCCTCGCCGCCACGGGTCTGGGGTTCAGCTACCCCGAGGTCACCGGCGAACCCGGGGTGCTGTCGGCCGACGACGCGTTCGACCTGGCGTTGGCGATCAAGTCCCTCGACGGCGAGCGGCAGCCGGTGCGCAACAGTTTCGGACTGTCGGGCGCCGAACGGATCTTCGTGGTCACCGGACCGAATCAGGGCGGTAAGACGACGTTTGCCCGGACCGTCGGCCAGTGCGCCTACCTCGCGTCGCTCGGCTGTCCGATACCCGCCGCACGCGCGAGGCTCACGCTGCCGGATGGGATCTTCACTCACTTCGAACGGCAGGAAGCCCTCGCCACGCTGCACGGGAAGCTCGAGGAAGAGCTGGTCCGTATCCACGACATCCTGTCTCGCGCCACCCCCGCGAGCATCATCATCATGAACGAGAGCCTGTCGTCGACGACGGTCAGAGACGCCTTGCTGATCGGCACCGAAATCCTGGAACGGATCATCACGTTGCGCAGCGTCGCCGTCTGCGTCACCTTCCTCGACGAACTCGCCAGCGTGGATCAGGCGTGCGTGAGCATGGTCGGCGACGTCGCGCCGGATGACCCCACGCAACGGACCTTCAAGTTCATCCGCCGCCCCGCGGACGGATTGGCCTATGCCGCGGCGCTGGCCGACAAACACCGACTCGACTACGACGCGCTGCGGCGGAGGATCGGTCGATGAGGGTCCGACTGCTGGATCCCGACGGCGACTTCGATCTGAGCCCCCGGTTGCCCTGGCGGGTAAGCATTCTCGTCGACGAGGACCTCGAGATGGGCCGACTCTACGACGCGATGGCGGGCGGTGACGCGTTTCTGCGCGATACCGCCACGAAGGTGATTCCGCTCGGCCTTACTGAGCCGGACGTGATCGTGTACCGCCAACAGGTGCTGGCCGACTGTATCGCCAATCACGCTGTGGTGCGCCAGATGTACGACATTGCCGTTGCCGTCGAAGGTCTCGAACTGCGCCGCAAGGTGTTCCTCGGCGGCCTGGGGTCGCGCAACGCCGAGTTGATTCTGCGGCGCTCGGTCCGGATTCTGGAACTGCTCGTCACGAGTCTTCGGCGGCTGCGTCACCTCGCCGACGGACATGCCGGCCAGTTCCGTTCCCGCGGTCTGCGGCGACTGGCCGCCATGCTCGCCGAACAACTGTCCGACGACTACCTGGCCCAGGTCGACGCATACCTGCGTGACCTGCAGATGCCGCACGGCGTGCTGCTCAGTGCCCGGATCGGACTCGGCAACAAGAGCGAAAGCCACGTGCTGCATCAACCCGCGTCGCGCGGCTTCTGGGCGTCGCTGTCCGGCGGCCACCGCGATGGCTACGGGTTTGCCGTCGACGCCGACGACATCGCCGGTGCGCAGGCCCTGTCCGAGCTGGCGGGCCGAGCCGTCGACGACGTCGCCAACGCGGTCACCCAGTCGGCCGAACACGTCCAGCGCTTCTTCGGGCGGCTACGCATCGAATTGAGCTTCTACCTGGGCTGCCTGAATTTGCATGACGAACTGACCAAACGTGCTGTGCCGACCTGCTTTCCGGTACCCGCCCCGATGGGAGCGCCGCGGTTCGGATGCCGCGGCCTGCGCGACGTCGGCCTGTGCCTGGCCACCCGCGAGAGCGTCGCCGGCAACGACGTCGACGCCGACGACAAGACGCTGATCGTCGTCACCGGCGCCAACGAGGGCGGCAAGTCGACGTTCCTGCGCAGCGTCGGTGCGGCCCAGCTCATGATGCAGGCCGGCATGTTCGTGGTCGCGCAGCAGTTCACCGCCGACGTCCACGACGGCGTCTTCACGCATTTCAAGCGGGAAGAAGATGCCACCCTCACCCACGGCAAGCTGGAGGAAGAACTCGTCCGGATGAGCGCGATCACGGACCACGTCGGGCCCGGATCGCTGCTGTTGTGCAACGAATCCTTTGCCGCGACCAACGCGCGCGAGGGCTCGCAAATCGCCGGAGACGTCGTGCGCGCCATGGTGGAAAGCGATGTCCGGGTGTACTTCGTGACCCACCTCTACGACCTCGCCCACAGCCTGCACGAACGCCACGATCCGGCCCACCTGTTCCTGCGCGCCGAGCGGCAGTCCGACGGATCACGCACGTTCAGACTGGTCCCCGGCGCGCCCGAACCCACGGCCTACGGCGGAGACCTGTTCCAGCGGATCTTCGGCACACCGCGCGACTGATCGCCGCCCAGTGTGCGGCCAGCCTCACGCTCGCCGACAGGCGCGCAAAGTGGAGTACTTCTCTACTCATGGCAACCGGGCGCCGGGCCGTTAATTTTCGATCAGTGAGTCTGCTGCAGCGTCGCGCGGGTCACGGATTTCTTTTATGAGCCCCGCAGGAACTGAGCGCACCGCGCAGATAGCACGAGGACCAGGTGATGAACGGAGAAGCCACCCTGCTGCGCGCACCGGTCGCGTTTCTCGGCGAAACCCGGTTCTGCAACTTCTCCGCCCCCGAAATCGGTTGTCTTGCCGAATCCTTCGGTCGCCAGGGCAGAGACGAACGCGACATCGCGGTCGAGGTATTCGAATTCGTGCGCGACGCCATCGCCTACGAGGTCGGCAACTGGCAGCGCACCGCCTCGGACACCCTGCGTCGACGCAGGGGCACGTGCACCAACAGCGCCAACCTGATGGTGGCGGTGCTGCGCCGGTTGGGCATACCCGCCGGATATGGCGTCATGACCGTGAGCGGCAGAGAGTATTTTGGTCCCGCCATCCCGGCCCGCTTGTCCCGGCAGGTATCCGCGCGCAGCAGGCACCTCTACGTCTGCGTGCTGCTCGACGGTCGATGGGTGCGGTGTGACCCCTCGGACGACTCGGCGCTGTCCACCGCCTCCCACCACGTCAACCCGCAATGCTCACCCGTCGTCTGGAACGGCACCGACGATGCATTGCTCAGCCTCGATCCACGGCACATCGCCGACGACCTCTTTCCGTTGCCGAACATCGACGAACTGATGAGCAAGCCGATGCGGTGGAAAATGCAGCTCCCCGCGCGCATCGGCAACTGCTTCATCGAGTTCCTGCGACAGCAGGGACTGTCAATCGAGAGTTGCGACGAGGTCGAGGCGCGCTTCGACGCCTGGATGCACGAGATGCACCCGGTGTTGCACCGGCTGTATCGGATGTTGCCTGCGGGCTGAGGGTTTCAGAACTTCGCGACGGCGCCGGCGTCGACCGGCAGCGCCGCCCCGGTGATGTATTGCGCCTCGTCGGAGGCGAGAACAGCACCGCGTTGCTCACCGCGCGGGCTTCGATCACCGGCTTGGGCAGCATGTGGAAATGCCCGATGATCGCGGCGGCGTCCGCCATGGTCGGTTCGGCCAGGTCGGGGCGTAGCGTCCGGTGGAACTGCTCGTTGTCGATCATCGGCGTCAGGATGTTGCCCGGATGGATCGAGTTCACCCTGATCCATTGCGGCGCAAGCTCATTCGCCAACGAGTTCATCAAGCCGACCACGGCGTGCTTTGCCGACGCATAGTGGGCCATGTAGCCGCCACCGCGAATGCCCAGCATCGAGCTGACCAGGATGATCGACCCGCCGCCCTTGGTCATGTGCGGCAAGGCCGCTTTCACGGTGTGCCACACGCCGGTCAGGTTGATATCGAGCATCGTCTGCCAGGCGGATTCCTCGATCAGGGCGGCGGGCGCGGGAGATCCGCTGATGCCGGCGTTGGCGACGACGATGTCCAGCGCGCCCAACGCCGCGACGCCCCGTTCGAGCGCGGTGCTCAGACTCGCCGCGTCGCGCACGTCGGCCGTGGCGGTGAAGATGCGGCGTCCCGTCTTCTCCACCAAAGCCGCGGTGTCGGCCAGGTCGGCCTCGGTCGCGCCCGGGTAGGCGACTCCCTCGATGTCCGCGCAGACGTCGACCGCGACGATGTCGGCGCCCTCCTCGGCCAGTCGGACCGCGTGCTCGCGACCCTGGCCGCGCGCCGCGCCGGTGATGAACGCGACTTTGTCGGCGACCCTGCCGACCTTCTTGTCTGTCATCGCGACCTTTCGCCTAGAGCACTCCGGACTGTAAAAATACAACGTGCCGTCTGAGCCGGCGTGCCGCCGGCCGTGTCTGAGCGTGCCCGGCGGCTGGCATCAACTGTCACTCTGTCTCGGCGGGAGCACGTGCCTGTTCGTCCACGTTCGCGCGGCAAGCTGTCGCTGTGAGGTGGGCAAAAGACCGTATGCCGACTTTCTTGTGACGCGGGGATTCGTGAGACCGACACACCGCCGCGGCGACAGTCCCCAAATTCACGGCTCCGCCCGGCAATTTCACGCAAAATTGAGCGTGCTCGCAGGCCAGGGGTGAGCCGGGGCAGCGCGAGTGTGCACAAATTCCCGTCAGCGCGGTGTGCCGCCATAGATCTGCGCACGCTCTCGGGCACGCGACGGGGCTAGGCGCCCACCGAGTCTGCTACCGCAACCAGCAAGTCATCGAGCCGCCGCGCGAGGTTCCACCCCAGGTACACCGCGAAGTGGATGACCAGCTCCTCCAGCTCGGGCCGGCTCAGGTCGCCGAGGGCGAGGGCCGCCCGCAGGTGCTCGGTGACTTCTTCGTCAACCGCGTCCGACGCGGCGCCGCAGATGCTGATGATGCGTCGGTCGCGACGGGTCAGATGCCTTTGACGGCTCCATACTTCGCCGTAAAGGTAGTCGAGGCGGGCCCGGCCCTGGAACGCGGTGGCGGGTCGCGGGGCAGGGGCGCCGTGAATCTGTTCGTAGGCGGCGACGCCGCGCTCCCGCCGCGCTCCGTCCTCGACCGGCTCGGCCCACAGCTCGAAGTCGTTCGGCTGCACCGTTTCTCCGCTTTCCTCGGAGATCTTGTACAGGGCCATCATGCCGTACATCTGCATGTTGGACGCCTTTGGCCAACCGGCCTGCGTCCCGAAGTGCAGGACGAACTCGTCGAACTCCGGATACGTGACGTCCCCGCTCTTCAGGGCCGCGTAGACGTGCGTCTCGATCGGGGTGATCGCCCCCGCGGCACCCACGCAGGTGAGGGTGATCCAGCGCCGGTCGCGGGGGGTGAGGACGCCGCGGCGCCACATCTCCCCGAAGACGTATCCGATGACTCCGGACTCCAGGTATGCCCCGGCCGGTTCCGGGCTCGCCGAGCGCATGATGTGCTCGTACTCGGCCCGCGCGACCTGCCGCCGCTCTTCACGACTTGTCCACTCGGACATCAGAGCCGCATGATCCAGCCGCCGTCGACCGAGATCGTCTGGCCGTTGATCCATTCCCCGGCCGGCGAACACAGCAGCAGCATCGTTCCGATCAGGTCCGCGGGCGGCCCGGAGGTCTTGCCGGGTATCCGGGCGCCGAGCATGTCGCGGACCGGCGAATCCTTCGGCAGGCTCACGTAGGCGCTGTCGTTGTCCACCAAACCAGGGGCGATCCCGTTGACGTTGATGTGCCGATGCCCCAGCTCGGTCGCCAGGTTGCAGGTCAGGCCGTGCAAGGCATATTTGGACAGGCCGTAGATGCCGCCGGCCATGAACGCGCCGGCCGACAGGCCGTTCACGATCCGCCCGCCGCCGCGCTCGGTCATCGACTCGATCACCGCCTGGGTGCACAGCAACGGGCCGCGCAGGTTCACGTTCAGCACTCGATCCCAGTCCGGCACCGGCATGTTCGACAGCCCGTATGGCGGCAGGTCGGTCATCACCGCCGCATTGTTGATGAGGATGTCGATCCCGCCGAACGCCGCGATTGTGGCTGACGCCATCTGGGCGGCCGACTCCGCCGACGTGACGTCCAGGTGCACTGCAATGGCCTGAAAGCCGTTGCTCGTCAGCGCATCCGCGGTCTTCTGTGCCGCTTCCAGGTTGAGGTCGGCAATCACCACTGAGGCACCGGCCTCGCACAGCGCCTGTGCGTACACCTCGCCGATGCCGCCGGCGCCGCCGGTGATCACCGCGACCTTCCTGGTGAGGTCGAAGAGTTCCTTCACGTCCATCCGAGCCATTAAGGCACCCCTTGACCAATGAAGTCAAGTGCCTTAGTAATAAGTAATCTGTCTTAATCGAAGGGCCATGCGATGACCATCGACCTAGAAGTTCCCGTCGTGCATCTGCACATCGGGGGCGAGGCGCGCACGAGCGGCTCCGGTGGTGTGCACCAGCACGTGTATCCGGCGACCGGCGAGGTTCAGGGGCAGGTGCCGCTGGCCGGGCCCGACGACGTCGACGCCGCGGTGCGGGCCGCACAGTGCGCGTACGCCGCGTGGCGCACCTGGCGGCCGGCGGAGCGCGCGCGGGTCCTTCGCCGGCTCGGCGAACTGATGGAGCGTGACACCGCCGAGATCGCGCGGCTGTCCGTGCTCGACAACGGAATGTCGGCGGGCATGAGCCGACCGCTCGTCGGCATCATGGCGAATTGGACGTCCTACTACGCCGGTTGGGCCGACAAGGTCGAAGGTCGCGTCACCTCGTTTCCCGCCAATCAACGGGAGCTGGCCTACTCGATGCCCGAACCATACGGCGTCGTCGGGATCATCCTCACCTGGAACGGCCCGGTCGTCTCGATCGGCATGAAGCTGATCCCGGCGCTGGCCGCCGGAAACACGGTCGTGCTCAAGCCATCCGAGTTGACGCCGTATGCGACCGAGCACCTGATGGGCCTGGTGCGGGAAGCGGGCATTCCGGACGGCGTCGTCAACCTGGTGCTCGGCGGGCCGGCGACGGGTGACGCCCTGGTGCGCCATCCGCTCGTGCAGAAGGTCAGCTTCACCGGCGGACCGGCGACGGCGCGCAAGATCCTCGCCGGCTGTGCCGAGTCGCTCAAACCCGCGGTGTTAGAACTCGGCGGCAAGTCCGCCAACGTGCTGTTCCCCGACGCCGACCTGGACACCGCCGTCGCTGTCAACGCCTTCAGCGTCCTCGGCACCCTGGCCGGACAGGGATGCGCGATCCCGTCCCGGATGATCGTGCACCACGATATCTACGACGACGTCGTAACCCGGGTCCTCGCAATCGTTTCCGGCATGAAGTGCGGTGACCCGTTCGACCCGGCGACGGTCATCAGCCCCGTGGTGACCCGCCAGGCCCAGGAGCGGATCCTGGCCATGATCGAGCGAGCCCAGCACGACGGGGCGAAGCTGCTCGCCGGGGGTCGCGCCCCGAGCCATCTGCCCGACGGCTTCTTTGTCGAACCGACCGTGTTCGGGGACGTCGATCCGGCCTCCGAACTCGGTCAGACCGAGGTGTTCGGCCCCGTGCTCTCGCTGATGCGGTTCGAGACCGAAGAGCAGGCGATCGAGATGGCGAACTCGACGGAATACGGGCTCGCGGCTTACGTCTACACCAAGGACGTCGACCGAGTGCACCGGATGGTGACGGCGCTGCGCGCGGGCGGGGTATACGTGAACGGCGCGAGCCCCGTCGTCGGCTGCGAACTGGCCTTCGGCGGCGTCGGCATCTCCGGGTTCGGCCGGGAAGGCGGCGAGGAAGGGCTTTTCGAGTTCCTGCGCACCAAGGCGGTGGGTATCGGATGACCAAGCCGCACAGCCTCAATGGCGCCGTCGCGGTGCTGACCGGCGCGGGCAGCGGGATCGGCCGCGCGACCGCGGTCGCGTTCGCGCAACGGGGCGCCTCCGTCGTCGTCAGCGACCTGTCGCCGGAGCGGGTCGCCGAGGTCGTCGAGCAGATCACCGGGCTCGGGTCGCCGGTGATCGGACTCCCCGTCGACGTGACCGTCGAAGCGGATCTGGAGCAGCTCCGCGACGCCGCGCTGCGACGCTTCGGCCGTATCGACGTCGTGATGAATAACGTTGGCGTACTTGCCATCGGCGCGCCCGAAACGCTGCCCCTCGAGGCCTGGGCCCGCACCATCGACGTCAACCTCTTCAGCGTCGCGCGCAGCAACCGGGTCTTCCTGCCCGGGTTGATCGCCCAGGGCAGCGGCCACGTGATCAACACGGCCTCCGCCTCCGGACTGCTGAGCTATGGGTTCGACCGGCTTCCCTACGTCGCGTCCAAGCACGCGATCGTCGGGCTATCCGAGGCGCTGGCAACCTACCTAGGTCCGAAAGGCATTGGAGTTACCTGTCTTTGCCCATCCGGGGTGATCACGAACATTCTCGAGGGCGTAACGGTGTACGGCGAGTCCGGCGTGACGCCGCGCGCTCCGGCGCACCCGATCGTCGCGGCCGAATACGTCGCGAACCAGACCGCCGACGCGGTCGAGGCGGGCCGGTTCCTGGTCCTGACCGCCCCCGAGGTTCGTGAGGAACTTCGGGAGCGCGCCAACGACATCGAGGCGTACCTCCGGGCGGCGATCGAGGCGCAGCGATGACCGTGCTGCGCGTCGGGTTCGTGGGTCTCGGGTCCCAGGGCGGCCCGATGGCCCGCAGGATCATTGAGGACGGTTTCCCGACGACGCTGTGGGCGCGCAGGCCCGCGGCCCTCGAACCGTACGACGGCGCCGGTGCCAATTACGCTGCGGATCGCCGGGCACTCGGTGCCGCCTCGGATGTGCTGTGCCTCTGCGTAATTGGCGACGCCGACGTCGACGAGGTGCTGCGCGGCGACGACGGCGCGCTGGCCGGGATGGCGGCGGGCGGGATCGTCGTGATCCACAGCACCGTGCACCCCGACACCTGCCGGCGGCTGCAGGCCGACTTTCCACATCTGCATGTGGTCGATGCACCGGTCTCCGGTGGGGGACACCGGGCCGCCGCCAAGGAGCTGTTGGTCATGGTCGGCGGCGACGAAGAGGTGGTCCGCCGGTGCCGCCCGGTGCTTGAGACGTTCGCGAATCCCCTTGTCCACCTTGGTGGACTGGGCGCCGGTCAGGCTGCGAAGCTGCTGAACAACGCGCTGTTCAGCGCCCAGCTCGGACTGGCCGCGAGCGCGTTCTCGGTAGCCGACAAGCTCGGTGTGGACAAAGACGCGCTGAGCGCGGTCCTCTCGCACGGGAGCGGTCGCAGCTACGCGGCCGAAGTGGTCGCCGGCTCGGGACACACGCTTTCGGTGATGGCGCAGCTCGCCGGTGCGCTGCTGGCTAAGGACGTCGACATCCTCGCCGACGCGGTCGGGCCCGAAGCTCCGGAGGTGGTCCGGGTAGCCAAGTACACCATCGACGCGATGAATCTCGACAATCGGGCGAGCACCGATGCGCAATGATCTGACGGTGAGCACGATGCAGGGGCCTCCTGCGGCGACCGCCCTGCAACTGCTGCTGGCGGCCGAGCGACTCTTCGCCGAACACGGCCTCGCCGGCGTCTCGCTGCGGCAGATATCGGTCGAGGCGGGATCGTCGAACAACTCGGCGATCCGGTACCACTTCGGATCCAAGGACGATCTGCTCCGTGCGATCTTCGCGTATCGGCTCAGCGATTTGATGCAGCGCCGCGCCCTTTTGCGGGCTCGCGCGCACCCCGACGATCTTCGGGCGCAACTGGAGGCGCATGTTCTTCCGCTGATCGAGTTGGCGGAGTCACCGGACAGCTCTTACGTGTCGTTCATCGAGCAACTGCAGCGCTCCGGCCAGGCTGACGTCTTCCTGGACCAATCCGACGCAGTGAAGTCTCAACAAGACTTCGCTTCGGGAATGCGGCGGTTGCTGCCGCAGATTCCGGAGCCGGCGCGCACGATGCGCATCCAGCAAGCCCAGGACCTCGCAGTACACCTCGCCGCCGAGCGCGAGCGGGCGATTCGACGCAAGGACACGGTCGCCCCTTTCGCCCTGTTCGTCAGCGCCGTGGTGGATGGGCTTGCCGGATTCCTCGCGGCCCCGGCATCCGGGGAGACCGAACGGCTGATCGACCGCGGGGGCTCGGCGCCCACACCGTAGCCGCCGGCTAAGAGTCCTGATCGCCGTCCCACAGCCGCAGCGGATGCAGGCCGTCGACCGCGCCGACGAACGGGGGGTGGATGCTGTAGCCCAGCATGCGGCGGATGTCGTCGGAGACCGCGCGGGCGATGTCGCGCGATATCGACAACGTGAACGCCTCCATTGGCCGCAGCCAGGGCTGGCAGTACTGGGCGGTGACGGCCAGACGCTCGCCGGCGGTGGTGTTGGCGCCGCCGCCGTGCCACAGGGTGCCCACGAAGAACACGCACGAGCCGGCGGGCATCACGACCGGAAGCTCCCGGTCCTCGGGACCCGGCCGGCGCGCGCCCCAGCGGTGGCTGCCGGGGATGACCACCGTGGCGCCGTTGTCCGCGGTGAACTCGTCGATCGCCCAGATCGTCGCCGCCGCCAACGGCTCCCGTGGCCGCGGAATCGGATAGAAGCCGTCGTCGTGGTGAGCCAGCTGCGCGGCCTCTCCCGGCTGGATGTTGATGGCCTGCAGCGCGGAAAGCAGGTAGTTGGGCATCAGCAGCCGGTCGAGCAACGCCAGCACCCGCGGGTGGTCGACGAGTCGGTCGCACACGCGGGTCCTGCTCAGCACGCTGTAGATGCGCTGGGTGCGCTTCCCCTCGAAGGTGTTGCGTCCGGTATGCCCCAACCATGGCCGGACCGTCTCACGGATTTCCCGGCAGTGGTCGGCGCTGAGCAGGTTCTCCCAGATGACGTAGCCGTCCCGGTCGAGAGCGGCCAGGTCGGCCTCGACGATCGCGCTGTCGACCGCGCTTCCGCCCGTTGGCGTCCGCCTGTAGCGCTGCGCCAGATCGCCCCGGAGATCCTCCAGGGTCGTGACGGACTCCTCGTCGACGCTCATCGCTACCCACCCTAGGCCTCTACCGCCACGGCGGAGAGTAGCCGGGCGGCGGCCGGGTCAGGCCCGCCGGCTGGAACTGGCCGAACGTGCCGACCTGCAGGTCACCGCTCATCAGCGCGCGGTGCTGCAGTTCGGCCCGCGCCGCCACTTGCGCGTCGGCCTGGCGACGGCGTTCGGCTTGCCGTTGACTCTGCCGCGTGGCCAGCACGACGCCCCAGACGACCAGCCCGATGACCGCCAGCGGCAGCGTGACCCGCCACAGCGCGATCCCCATCAGCACGCCGAAGAGACTGCCGAACACGACCAGCACCGGATGCGCGGCCGCGAAGCCTTGCACGCCGGGCGCGCCTGGATACACCACGCGGACCCGGCGGTGATCGACCAACGCGACGATCAGCCAGACCGGCAGCCACCAACCGCACGTCACCAGCGTCAGGATCAGGTGCACCGCATGGTTGGGCCCCGACGAGACCGCATAGACCGGCGGGGGCGGGTACGGCACCGGCGCGGACCTGTGTTCGGTCCACCGGACGCCATCCCAGTAGCGCATGCCGGCCGCACCCGACGGTTCGGGGAACCAGCCTGGCGGAGGGTATGTACTCATGCATGCGGACGCTAGCGGAGACGTACGACAAGTCGCGGCCGACGGCTTGACAAGCCGCTCCGCCGGAATCAGCATCAGGCAGACGACCACCTGTGGAATTCCGTGAACGCGGCGGCGGGGAATGGGTAAAGCCAATGCGAAAGGCCTTGGGAAAGGCGACCGCCGTTGGGACTGTCCTTCTTGCACTCGTTACGGCCTGCTCGCGCGGGCAGGCGGCGCAGACGGCGGTGAGCGACACCGGACGGCCGGCGCAGGCGCCGGTCGCGGCCCCCACGCCGTACTTCCAAGCGCCCGCCAAGCTGCCGGATGTGGCCAGCGGCCCTGAATTCGCCCCGGTCTCGAAGCTGATCAACGACGCGGTCGCGGCCGAAAGGCTGCCGGGCGCCGTGGTCGTGGTGGGGCACGGCGGCAACATCGTGTTCCATCAGGCTTACGGCTTGCGCAAGCATGCGGGCGAACCCGGGCTGGACGGATCGCCCGCACCCGCAGAGCCGATGACCGAGGAAACGATCTTCGACCTGGCGTCGCTGACGAAGAGCCTGGCAACTGCGACTTCCGTCATGCAGCTCTACGAACAGGGCAAGGTCAGGTTCGACGACCCGGTGCAGCAGTACCTGCCCGACTTCAACACCGCGAACGACCCACAACGGGCGCGGGTCTCCGTGCGCATGCTGCTCACACATACGTCCGGCGAACGGGGCGACGTCGAACTCAAAGACCCATGGGGGTTGGGCAAACCCGACAAGGCGGAAGGCATTCACCGGGCGCTGACCACGCCGCTGGAGTCGGGTCCCGGCGACGGGTTCCGCTACTCGGACATCAATTTCCTGCTGCTTGGCGCGCTGGTCGAAAAAGTCACCGGCGAGGAGCTGGACGTGTACGTGCGCCGGCACGTATTCGAGCCGCTGGGCATGACGGAGACCCAGTTCCTTCCCGTCGCCAAGGCCTGTGGTCCGCATACGACGAGGGGAACCGCGATCGCGTGGGCTCCTGCGGCGCAGGTGCCCGTTACCTGTCCGGCGGGCACGTGGAGCGTCGGCCTCCTGCCGCGCATCGCGCCGACGGCCCGCGACGAGGAGAGCAGAGCCGACCCGGGCAAGAATCCCGATCTCGACCGGCTGCTTCGCGGCACCGTGCACGACATGACGGCGCGGCGCATGGGGGGAGTGGCCGGGCACGCCGGCGTGTTCTCGACGGCCCACGATGTGAGCATCTTCGCCCAGGTCCTGCTCGACAGGCTGGCGGGCCGTCCGAGCAACTTTCCGCTGGCGCAGGCCACGCTGGAGTTGATGACCAGCCCGCAGCAGCCCGGACATACGCCTCGACAACTCGACGCGGCGAACACCGCCACCCGAGACGCCGTCGCAAAGCGGCCGAATGCCGCCTATCCGCTGCTCGCCCCGCGCTATCCGGCCATTCCGGGACAAAACCTGCGTGGCTTCGGCTGGGATATCGACACGCCCCTGTCCGGGCCGCGAGGCATGATTTTTCCCGTCGGCAGCTTCGGCCACACCGGCTTTACCGGAACGTCGATTTGGATCGACCCCGCCTCCGATACCTACGTCGTGCTGCTGGCGAACTCGATCCATACGCGAGGCAGCGCGCCGATCTCGGATCTGCGCGGCGCGGTCGCGACGGCGACGGCCCGCGCGCTGGGTCTTTAAGGCCGCTCGAAGTGCTGGTAGTCCGGAGTCTTCCAGGCGCCTCCCCATTGCCAGCCGCGATCGGTGAAGGCGCGCTCGGCCGGGTCACCTGCGTGTAGGACGCCCGGGTCGGTGCGGCTGCGGTCCAGGTAGGCCGCCGCGTTCTGCGGTTCGAAATACCCGCCCACATAGAGGCACGGGTTGAGCAGCGTATTGATGTCGATGGCCCGACCGTAGGCGTGCGGGGACCACTCGTCGGATCCCGGGATGCGTCGGCAGTTGAACGCCGACGTGTTGTTGTCCTCCATGGACAACTCGTCGTCGGCGTCCGCGTAGTTGTCGACCGTGCGGATCTTTTCGACCGGATAGCGCAGTCGGACAAGCTGCTCGAAGATCGCGATGACGTCGGGCACCAGTTCCTCGTGCACGACCAGGTCACCGCGGTGGGTTTGGCCGTCGAAGCCGACGTAGTCGACGGTGACCCGGCGCAGCTGTGCCGGTTCGACGGGACAGCCCGGCCGCCAGGTCGTGCCGAGTTCGGCGGCGGTGATCGGCGCGACGGTCGCACCGGCGCGCACCGACGGCGACGGTGACGGCGATGTGGCCGGTGCGGCCGGGGCGGCCGGGGCGGCCGGGGACGGCGATACCGGCGATGACGAGGTGGCGGCGTGCGGCGGCGGCGAGGCCGCGCACTGCACCAGCACGGGGCCGAGGGTGAGCATCCCCGCGAGCACTGCACAGCGCCGCTTGACGGACGTGGTCACGATCCACCGCCCGCACTGGACGTCACATGCAGGGCATCCGGTCCGCGCAGCGTGGTGCCGACCTGGCTGGTGATTCGGGATGCCTGCGCCCGGTCGGGATCCAATGCGAGGCAAGGCATTCGGTCGAGCAGTGCGCGCAGAGCGACCAGCACTTCGGTGTTCGCCAGCCAGTTGCCGATGCAGCTGTGCGGTCCCTGGCCGAACGTGACCGGAGGCATGACGTTGCGGGTGATATCGAATTCGTCGGGCCGCGGGTAGACGGCCGGGTCGCGATGAGCGGCGTTGATAGCAAAGATCATCGGAGTCAGCGCGGGGATTTCGATTCCGTGCCACACGGTCTCGACCGGGCACACGCGCGGCAGCAGACCGACCGCGGGTTCCCACCGCGCCGCCTCCCACACCGCGGGCTGCAGGTAGCGGTCGGGATCGCCGCGCAGCAGTTCGAGTTGCCCGGGATGGTTCAGCAACGCCGACAGCACGTTGCCCAGGGCGTACGTCGTGGTGTCGGCGCCGAGCGGGAAGAGCATCCGCAGAAACGTGAGAACGGCCTCGTCGTCCAGCTTTTCGCCGTCGTCGGTGGTTTCGGTGACCAGCATGGAGATGATGTCCCCGCCCGGTATCCGACGGCGTGCCGCGATCAGCGGCGTGACGTACGCGGTGAACTCCGCGGCGCTGTCGATCGCCGGCTTCGGATCGAACGCATACTCGATCATCGCCTTGGCCCACAACTGAATTCGAGCCTCGTCGTCGGTCGGGAGGCCCAGCAGCCGGCTGATCGTCAACAGCGAGACCCGGTGGGTGAACTCGGCGACCAACTCGGCGGACCCGCGGTCGGCGAACCGGTCGATGAGCTCGTGCACGATCGGTCCGATCACCGAGTCGGCGTATGCCTGCATTCGTGCACGTCGCAGCGGGGCCGACACGAGGCTGCGACTGGCGCGGTGTTGCGCTCCGGACATGCTGAGCACGCTTTTGCCGAATACCGGCTCCGTGGTCATCGCGTAGACCGGCGCGGCCGGAAACGTCGCCTCGTCGCGGAACGCGGCGCGAACCAGTTCGTCGGTCAGCAGCAGCACGGCCCGGGTCCCGGCGAACGGCACGATCGCGAAAGGTCTACACGCGCGCAGGCGCGCGAGCTCCGCGTGCAGGTCCGGATGATCGTCGAACGCGAAGTCGACCCCGGTCACGTCCAACGTGCCAAGAGCCGTCACACGAAGGCATCTTACGGAGCACGCAACTTTCCCTATTCCGAATCGCCGCCGTAAACTCCCTACACCGGCCCGAGGGAGTGTAGAGCAGTGCGAGTGCGCATTCTTATCCTGGTAGTCGCGGTCCTGGCAGCGATAGTCGCTGTGGGCTTTATCGTCGAGCACGCCGAGCGAAGCGAACCCCGACACCAGGTGCACCATCCCTACCGCGACTGCAACGAGGCCCACGCCGACGGTCGGTACAACATCCCGCGGGGTGACCCCGCCTACCGCGCCGCGCTGGACCCGGACAACGACGGCATCGCCTGCGAGGGATAGTCAGGCGGGCTCGATCAGCAGCGTCGGTACGCCGCAGGTGCCATCCTTGACGCTGATCACGCGCGTGCCTGGACGTCGTCCCGGGCGCACCTCGGAGACGTCGACGCCTGCGTCCGCGAGTCGGTTGCGGGCGGCCTCGGCGTTGCGCACGCGCCAGGAGAGGCCCCAGAGTTCGTCTGTTCCCGTCGGCAGTTGCGGGTCGCTCAGGGGCTGCGCGAGTTCCACGGTGACCCCGCCCACGCGCAGGAAAACCAGCCTCATGCCCCAGTCGGGGAAGGCGCGGTCGAGCGCGAGCCGCAAGCCGAGGCCGTCGCGGTAGAGCGCGATCGCGGCGTCCGCGTCGGACGTCTGCACCACCGCGTGGTCGATGCCGGTGACGACCGCCTCGTCGGGGCCGACGGGAACGGCCTCGCGAAGGCGATTCGGCGACTCGTGCTGGATCGCGATCATCAGCACGCCGCGGGTATGCGTCCGCGGCAGCAGCACGCTGCGCCAGCGTCGCACCAGCCCGGTGTCGGTGTCGCGGCCCAGACCCTCGGACACCGGCGGCGGCGCTAGCCCGTTGGCGGCCAGGCGCGCATGCGCAGCATCCAGATCGGCGGTGGCGAACGCGAACCCGATCGGGCCGTCGCCGCGTTGGTCCAGGTGTGCCGCGATCGTGCGGCCCAGCGGGCCCTCGCCGCGCGCGGTGATCAGCTCGACGTACGTGTTGTCCAGCCGGAACAGCGCATTCGCCGTGCCCCAGCCCGGATGATCACCGCGCCACGAGGGCCGCCGGGCCAATAGCGTGGCGTAGCGTCGGGTGGCGTCGTCGAGGTCGCGCACGGCGACAATCACATGGTCGAGCGCGTCGAACACGCATCCAGCATGCACGGCGGCGCGCGCCGGGTTCCACCCGCTCGGCCGTCGGGCGTCTATCACTTGATAGAAACACTTGATAGATTTCGTCGGTGGCCCTGCACATCGCCGATTTGGTCGAGCACGCCGTGGATGTCGTCCCGGGGAACACGGCACTGATCGTGAACGAGGAGTCGCTGACTTATCGAGAACTCGAGGAGGCCGCCAATCGGATCGCGCACCACCTCCGCGACCAGGGGATCGGGCCCGGGGCGCACGTCGGCCTGTTCTCCAGGAACACGATCGAACATGTCGTTGTCATGTTGGCTGTCTTCAAGATTCGGGCCACACCGATTAATCTGAACTATCGCTACACGGCTGCCGAACTCGCCTATGTGGCAGACAGCGGTGACCTCGACGCAATCTTCTTCGAGCGCGGCTTCGAAGCCACGGTTGCGGCCGCGGTCTCGAACATTCCGCGGGTCAGGCACTTCCTGGTCGCCGAGGACGGCACTCCACCGACAGGGCAGCTCGACGCAATCGAGTACACCCAAGCGCTGGCAGCCGGCTCCGCGCGCCGCGACTTCGGGCCGCGGTCGGCCGATGACATCTACATCCTCTTCACCGGCGGGACGACCGGATATCCGAAGGGTGTCGTCTGGCGGCACGAGGACATCTGGCGCGTTTTGGGCGGCGGAATCGACTTCGTGTCCGGCGAACGGCTCGGTGAATTCGACCAAGCGGGACGGGCACGATCCGGCCCACCGATGATGACGTTGCCCCTGAGCCCGCTCAGTCACGGCGCGGCGGTCTGGGCCACGTTGATGCACCTGTTCGCCGGTCACGCCACGATCCTGCTGAACAAATTCGACCCCGTTGCGGCCTGGGAAACCATCGACCGGCACAAGGTGCAAATCCTGTTCATGACGGGAGACGCCATGGGGCGGCCGCTCATTGAGACTTACAGTGCCCGGGGCTTCGATGGTTCCTCGCTGGTGGCGGTGGCCAGCAGCGCCGCGGTGTTCAGCGAGACGGTCAAACGCAAGTGGATGTCGACCTTTCCCGATGTGGTGTTCACGGACTCGATAGGCGCGACCGAGGTGGGTTCGTCGGGCGTCGGACTCCTCACCGAAGACAACATCAGTGGTGAAGGGCCGGTGGTAGCTCTTGCGCCCGGCACCATCCTCGTCGACGACGACAACAACATCATCGATCCGAACGAGCTGGATGCGAGCGTCGGGCGGATCGTCCGCACGGGTCGCGCGGGACACGTGCCGCTGGGCTATTACGGCGACGAAGAGAAGTCCAAGGCGACATTCTTCGATGTCGACGGGCTCCGGTATGCGATCACGGGAGACTATGCGCGCGTGGAGGAGGGCCGTCGGCTGACGCTGCTCGGCCGCGGATCAGGGTGCATCAACACCGGCGGAGAGAAGGTGTTTCCCGAGCAGGTCGAGATCACGCTCAAAGGCCATCCGGACGTGTATGACGCATTGGTCGTGGGCATTCCCGACGAGCGGTGGGGCAACCGGGTGAGCGCGGTGATCCAACCACGCGCCGGTACCCGCCCGACCATCGCATCGATCCAGGAATACGTTCGAGAACACCTCGCCGGTTTCAAGGTTCCGCGGTCCATCACGCTCGTCGACGAGATTCCTCGCCACGTCACCGGCAAGGCGAATTATCCACTGGCCAAACAGATCATGCTGGAATCCCTGGCGCGCGGCGTCGAAAGTCCGCTCGGATGAGCCCGGCGCCGGCGGCACAGCGGCCCGCGGTGGTCGGCGCCGCTCCGGAGCTGCGGGTCAGCGATGACGAGTTGCGGCTACCGACCGAACGGCGACTCGTCCTGGCCGCCGAGCGTCTGTTTGCAGAGCGGGGTGTGGACGCGGTGTCCCTGCGCGCGATCAATGCCGCGGCGGGCACCAACGTCGCGTCGCTGCACTACTATTTCGGTTCCAAGGAGGCGCTGCTCGAGGTGGTGATCCGCGAGCGGAGTCAGGAAGTTTTCCGACGGCGTGCGGCGCGGCTGGATCGGCTGGAAGCCGCAAAGCGAGTGACTGCGCGACGACTTGCGGAAGCATTCGTGATGCCCGTGGCGGAGACGGCCAACTCAGGGGGTGAGGCGTGGGTGCGCTTCATCGCCGGACTCATCGCCAGCGGTCACCCGGCGCTAAGCAAAGTGACTCAAGGGTTTTTCGGTCAGGCCCGACGCTTTCAGGCCCTGCTCAGCAGGGTCCATCCCGACTGGAGTGACGCCACCGTCCTCTTCCGCCTGTCGCAAGCGATGTACCTCACTTTCCGGGTCCTGGGCGACGTGCGCGGTGTGCGGTCAACCTTGTCGGCGGCCGGCGCGCCCATGACGAGTGATGAAATCGTAGATCAGCTACTGGATTTGGTGACAGCGCAGTTGAGTGGCTCAGGTAAGGGGAGTGGTAAGTGACCGATCAGCACCTCATTTTCGACCGCGACGGCGCCGTCGTCGTGCTGACGATGAACAACCCGCGCCGCAAGAATGCACTGACGCCCGAGATGATCACGTTGATGGCGCAGGCGTGGGACGAGATCGATGCCGACGACGGCATCCGCGTTGCGATCCTCACCGGTTACGGCGACTCCTACTGCGTCGGCGGTGATCTCGCCGACGGCTGGATGGTCAAGGGTGCCGAGGGCAAGTCGAAGCCGCGGGGATCGGTGATCACCGACGGCCTGCTGCTGAGCCGCAGCTTGACGAAGCCGCTGATCGCCGCCGTCAACGGCCCGTGTCTGGGCGGTGGGTGTGAAATGCTGCAGCAGACCGATATTCGCGTCGCCGAGGAGCACGCGGTATTTGGGTTGCCGGAAGCCAAGTTCGGCCTGATCGCCGGCGCCGGTTCCACGGTGCGGCTCAAGCGGCAGATCCCCTATACCAAGGCGATGGAGATGATACTGACCGGCGAGCCGCTGACCGCCGCCGAGGCGTACCACTTCGGGTTGGTCGGACATGTTGTGCCGAAAGGCGATTCGCTGAATAAGGCCCGTGAAATCGCGTCCCGCGTGGCGGCGAACGGCCCGCTGGCGGTGCGCAACGCGAAGGCTTCGATCCTGGCCAGCGGTTGGCTCGACGAAGCCGAAGCGCGGATGATCGAGCAACGCTTTGTCGTCGAGGTGATGACGTCGCAGGACGCCAAGGAGGGTTTGGCCGCGTTCGTCGCCAAGCGGGATCCCCGGTTCACCGGGAAGTAGCAGGGCCCGGCGCCGACGTCGTTGAGTCTGCGTTGAGCGTGGTGGCTACTCGGTCTTTTGCGCGGTGGCCGCAGAGTCAGCGACGTCATTGGCGTGGGCAGAGCCAGCGCCTCACAGATCCACGATGGTGCCGGCCGCCGGGTCGACGTTCCCGTCGAGCAATTCAAGGTATGCCCGGCGGATGTCATCCTCGGTCGAGATCCGTTCCACGCGAAGCCAATCCGATGCCCACTGAGCGAACGGCGTCCATGCTTCGGCGACGTTCTGGTCGAGTTTCGCCGTGCCCCAGTCCGCGCCGCGCTTCTTGATGCGGTCGGGGGCAAAGAAGAAGACGGGCTTCGGCCCCTCGAGCCGTCCACTGTCGTGGGCCATTTCGGTCCAGTGGGTCATGCCGACCGCGGCGCTGTGCGCAAGGCGGTCGCCGTAGCGGGCGTGCACGGCGGTGCGGACCGCGCCGTCGCCGGAGATGTCGACGTAGACGGCGGAGTCACCGGGCAACCCGGAGATGTCGTCGTAGCGGTGAACCGAATCGTAAACGCCCAGACCTCTGACGAACTCGGTGTTACCCGCCGACGTCAGGCCCAGGACTTCGATGCCGTCGCGCTTGGCCAGCAGGTAGGCGGCGATGATCGCCGTCTTCGACGACGCACTCGAGATCACGATCGTGTCCGCACCGAAAAAGCCTTCGTCGGCAACGAAGTCGTCGATCAGGAACGACGTGAAGAACAGCGGGAAGAACAGGATGTGCTCGGCCTCGCGGTCGGCCGAGTAGACCGGATCGGTGTCGACGTCACGGTAGCCCTGGTAGGCCGAGGGCAGTGAAAGCCGGTGCGGGGCGGCGTCGATGAAGCCCTTCTCGTTGACGCGGTCGGGGACCACCAGCAGGTGACTCCCGCACGGCAGGTAGCCGTAGACGCGCATCCCCTGCGCAAGATCCGGGTGCCGCGATTCCTCGACGTGGGCATAACCCCACACGTTGAGCTTTCCCCAGTCGGGCTCGGACGCCGGGAAGAAGTTCCAGTACTGCATCGCCTCACCGAACACCGCGTAGGTGATGTTGTTCGACGTCAGCCCGAAGGACTCGACGCGCAGCAGTGCCTCCCCGTCGGCCGGTGACGGCGCACCGCCACTCACGAAGCGAGTCCGGTGCAGGTCTTTGCGGTACAACTCGAAGTCCATACGGCGAGCCTAGGCCCTGATCGTCCGGCCGCCGCTCGCTCGCGCCAGACAAGGCATCTAGTCAACCGCCCATCATTGTTGTACCATCTGGTACATGTTTACTGAGACTGGCGTGGAGATCGACGCACCGGGGTCCCTGGTGTGGGACGTATTCTCCGACGTTGAGCGCTGGCCGGAATGGACCGCCTCGGTCACCCGACTGGTCGCGCTGGACGGACCCGGCCTGGACGTCGGCAAGCGCTTCGCGATCAAACAGCCCCGACTGCCGAAGCTCGTATGGGAGGTCACCGAGGTGGTGCCCGGCGTCTCGTGGACCTGGGCACAGCGCTCCCCGGGCGGCTCGACCACGGCCCATCACACGCTGACGCCGGTCGCCGACGATCGCACTCTCGTGCGCCAGGGACTCGACCAGCGCGGCCCGATCGGCGGACTCGTCGGCCGCCTCATGGTGCGCACCACGCGCCGCTATCTCGAGATGGAGGCCCAGGGCCTCAAGGGCCGCAGCGAGCAGTTGCGGCACTCACTTGGCCCGCACGCCTGACGTCAAGCGGCGCCGGGAACTCCTCGACGCACTGGTCGACGAATTCGCCGCCGGCGGCATCGGCGATCGCTCGCTGCGTGAGGTGGCGACGGCCGTCGGAACCAGCCATCGGATGCTGTTGCACCACTTCGCTTCTCGCAACGAGCTGCTGCTCGCCATCGTGGACGAGGTGGAACGCCGGCAGATGGCCATCCTGGACGACCTGCCCGACGAGCCTGCCGACAGTTTCACCGCGATGTGGGCCACCCTGTGCCCGCCCGAGATACGGCCCTTCGAGCGGCTTTTCTTCGAGTGCTACTCGCGAGGCGCGCAGGGCGAGGAGCCCTTCGCCCGCATGGTGCCCGGCGCCGTCGATGCCTGGTTGTCCGAGGCGGACAAGGCCGCCGGCGGCGCGACCGACCCGGCGCTGGTCCGCCTCGGCCTGGCCGTGACGCGCGGGCTGTTACTCGACCTGGTGGCCACCGACGACGACGCGGGCGTGACGACTGCAGCGCAGGCGTTCGCGGATCTGTTGCGGGGCACAAACGGCGGTCCTCCCGCGTTGCGTCAGGGGTGAAGATTCGCTTCGGGGTCGGGCTGGGTGCGGACACCGCGCCCGATCAGCTGGCCGGCATCGTCGATCGGTTGGAGTCCAGCGGGGTGGACTCGCTGTGGTTCTCCGAGCTGGTGTATTCCCCGGCGGTGGATCCCATGGTCGGCATGGCCTACGCGCTGGCGCGGACGACCCGGTTGAAGGTGGGCACGTCGGTGGCGGTGTTGCCCGGGCGGCATCCGGTGTTGGTAGCCAAGCAGCTGGCGTCGCTCGCGGCGCTCGCACCCAAGCGAGTGCTGCCCGCCTTCGGTTTACGCTCGGCGATTCCGGCTGAGCGTGAGGTGTTCGTGGTTCCCGACGGCCAGCGTGCCGCCGTGTTCGACGAGTCGCTGCGGGTGCTGCGCTCGGCTTTGGTCGACGACTCGGCGAGCCGTCCGCCGTTCAAGGGCAGGTTCTTCACGGTCATTGCGCCAGCAGTCGCGCCACGGCCGACGCCACCGCTGGATATCTGGCTGGGCGGTTCGTCGCCCGCGGCGTTTCGTCGCATCGGCACGCTGGCCGACGGCTGGCTGGGCAGTTTCCTCACCCCGGCCGAAGCGCGGGACGGGCGCGAGGCGATCGAACGGGCCGCGGCGCAGGCCGGGCGGCACATCGAGCCCGACCATTTCGGCATTTCGCTGGCCGTCAGCGACGGCGACCTGCCGGCGGAGCTGATCGCGGCGGTGAGGCGGCGTCGTCCAGACCTCGATCCCGGCGACCTGGTGGCCGCCGGCTGGGATCGGCTGCACCGTCAGCTCGACGCGTACCTGGATGCCGGACTGACGAAATTTGTCATCAGGCCGGTCGGTGGCGGATCGTTGGACGGCTTCATCGATCGTTTCGTTGACGAGCTCGTCGGTCGCCAGAACTGAGCACCCTCTGCGATGACGCCGCCTACTGCGGCTGAGGCGACGCGATGAAGTCCCGCCTCTGACCGGGTGTTCATTATGAGTCACATCGAGTAGTCGATTACGCGTGACGTCGCCGTGAACGATCGCCAGAGTTTACGGCCATGTCCGCAATATCACCGGCGTCCGAACGCCTGCCCGCAGGGGAGCTTGATCGGCGGCTGGACGTGGGGCTCGCTCACAATCCCGCGCCGATGGCTCCACTCGATCAATTGACTCTGATCACCGCTCGGCTGCACGAAATCTTGATCACCGGAGGAACTTTCGACGGCGTCTACCGCCACATCCTCGCTTCTCCCGGCAAGCGGCTCCGTGCCGGCCTGGTGCTGGCCTGCGCCCGGCTGTTGCCCTCGACCGGCGCCGTGTCGTTGGACGACGCGGTCGACCTGGCGTGCACGATGGAGATGTTCCACGAGGCGTCGCTCATGCACGACGACATCTGCGACGGCTCGCTCTTGCGCCGGGGCGCACCCTCGGTGCCGGCCGCGTTCGGCATCCGCACCGCGGCGCGGGCCGGATTCCACCTGGCTGGCAATGCCCTACAGGTGCTCGCGCGGGTGTTGGCTGACAACCCCGCGGTGTTCGCTCAGCTCGGTGAGGTTCCAGGCGTTACCTATAACGATCAGCTTTCGGACCTCTCCTTCGGCCAGCTCGTCGAGACCCTCCCGCCCGCCCTCGAAGACGCCGCCCTGCGTAGGCACTACAACCGCGTGGTCGCGGCGAAGACCGGCACACTGTTCCGGCTGTCCTGCTCATACGGCGGGACTGCCGGCGACGTCGACCACGATGGCCTTCGCGCCCTGATGCGGTATGCCGACCAGCTCGCCCTCGCCTTCCAGATCATGGATGACGTGCGCGACGTCGAGGGCAGCACATCGCTGGGCAAGGAGGCGGGTGGCGATCTCGACCGCAGGGTGCCGACGTGGCCGGTAATCGAATGGTTGGCCACGCGGCCGGGCGCTCGTGAGATATGGCTCGGCGAGCTGACTTCCAGTGTCGACCTGCAGGCCGACCTGATTCACAGCGGCGCCACCCGGGCCGCACAGGCGGTCGCCGTCCGCGCCGCCGGGACGGCCTGCCGCGCGATGGACGCCTTCCCGCCCTCAGCGGCGCGTGACTTCCTGTGCCAACTCGCGCTGCGGGTGGTTGCGCAATGAGCGGGCGGCTGGGCGCCCTGGTCCTCGGCCTGCGTCAGCTGCGGTACGAACCGGACGTGGCCGCGCTGCGGGCGGCCGGGTCTCCCGACGAGCTGTCCCGGCTGGCGCTGGTCCCGGCGGCCCGCAACCTCGGCATCGCAGTCGCGTTCCTGCCCTCGGACCTGCGGGCCGAAGCCACCGCCGCCCTGCTGGCCTGCCGGGTCCTCGACGCCTACGAAGACCTCATCGCCGACCGTCCGCTGGCAAGCGGTGCCGTCCTGACCGCGGCGGGCTACCTGACTGGCGCCATCGAGATGGCTCCTCGACCGCTGGAAACCCTCGCCGTACGCGACAGCGAAGCCGTCGACTTGCTGTTGGCCGAGCGCATCCGCGACGTTCGCGCGCTACTGTCGGCGCTGCCGTCGTCCGGACGGGAGCGAGTCGGCCGGATGCTGGTCGACGTCAGCACTGTGATGGCCCGCAATCTCGAGTCCCCCCTGCCGCGGGCCGCCTACAGCGAGGGCGTGCTCGGTCGGGTGGCGCTTTATGCGTGTTCGCTGGTCGCCGAAGATGCCTGCAGCGAAGCCGATCTGGGCGAGCTGGCCGGATGCATCGGCATCATCGCCCAATTGGCCAACGACCTCCGCGACGGCGAACTGACCCTCTACGGGGCAGGCGACCGCCAGGATCTGACCCGGGCGGTGATGCTGCGGCTGCTGGTCCCGGCGCTGGGTGGCTTCACCCTGCTGAACCGGCTCGGCCCGCGAACCCCCAGTCGCGGCGCGCGGACGGCGATGGCCTACATGACCATCACCACGACCGCCTTCCTGTGCGCCGCGGTCGGAGCGCCGGCGCCGTACCGTCGGCACCTCCGACTGGGCGCCGCGGTGCTGGCTGCCGGCTCACCCGCTCGCTGGACAAGGATGCTGCAACGGGTTCGGCGATCCGCCGACGACGCGATCGACCGGCTGCTGAACGGTTCTCGCGACCTTTCCGGCGCGGCGGGTCCGGCCGGCGGCCCGGGTGCGGCCACGGAGGTGCTCACGCTCGGTGACCGCGCCTCGGCATCTCCTTCGATGGGGGCGCTGATCGTCGACACCACCTTCGCGTTGGTGCACGCCCTGCCCGACGACCTGCTGACCGGCGAACTGCCCGATCTTCAGGTGCGCCGCATGATGATCGCCGACCATCTGGCGTTCGGTGGGCTGGAACGCTTGGGCCTCCGCGACACCGATGCGATGGAGGCCCTCGCCGCCCGATTCCAGCTTGCGGCGCTCGAAAACGCTACCCCAGGAGTCTCCCGATGACCACCGCACTAGCCGTGCCCACCTCCGGAAAGCCCGACGCGGTGGCGGAACGAAAGCCCTTCAGCCGCAGAGTGCTAAAGCTCGAGCATCCGGCGAACGTCGGGCCGCTGATGCACATCGGGTGCTGGTTCGGTCTGCTGGCCTTCGGCCTGCTCGTGCCCGCGGCAACGAAGTGGTATCTGGCCCTGCCGCTGATCGTCACGTTGTCGCTGCTGAACCTTTCCCTCACCATCGGCGTCCTGCACATGCACACCCATAGACCGCTTTTCGTGTCACGGCGGGCGAACCGAGTGATTGATGTGCTGTGCTGCATTCCCGCCGCCTTGACGGCAGCCGAGATGCGCGAGGTGCACGTCCTCAACCACCACCGCTACGACGACGGTCCCGGCGACGTCACCTCGACCGAAGGGCACGAGCGCGGGCTGCGCGCAGTCTGGTACTGGATCAGGTACGGCACGATCGTCAAGAACCACACGGTGCGAACGATTTTCGCGGCCGACACATCGGCCGGTCGGCGAAAGCGCCGCCGCCAGTTCGTGCTCGATCTGGCGCTCGTCGTGGCCCTGCTGCTGGGCGCCTGGCTGATCGCCGATCCGACCCGGTATGTGCTCTTCTACTGGCTCCCGTTCCTCGTGACGCAGGTCAATTCCGGTTACTTCGCCTGGCTGAGTCACGCCCCGGCGCGCATCTATGCGGACGACCCGAGCAAATCGGTGAACACGGTGGGCAATGTGCTCAACTTCCTGATCTTCAACCAGGGATACCACAGCGTGCACCACCGCTACCCCGGGATCCATTGGAGCCAGATCCCCGACAAGCTCGACTACATGAACCAGGTCCGGCCCGCCGTCATCGTGCCGTATTGGATGGTCCTCAGCTCGGCCTGGCGCCTCGTCGTTCCCCGAACCTTCCTCGACCCGACGTACGGCGAGCGGTGGAAAGCCAAATTCGGAAAGCGGATGGAGCAAGGCACCATCCGCTCGCGATACCTGCCGTGGTTCGCATGGATCTGATCACGCCCCGGCGGACACGCGACGTTCTGACGGACCGCCGTCGGCTCACACCAATCCTGTTGGCATTGGCCGGATATGCCTTTGCCGGCGTGACCGTTCCGCTGCTGCTGCTGTTCGCCGGGGGTTGGTGGCTACCCAAGACGGTCGACGACGGGCCGCACCTGGAGACGGGTCTGTCGGTGCTGATCGACCTGTTGCTGATGGCGCTGTTCGGCCTGCAGCACTCGGGCATGGCCCGACCGGCCTTCAAGGCATTGCTCACCCGCCGAGTGCCCGCAGCTCTGGAACGCACCGTCTATGTCGTGATGGCCAGCCTGGCTGTATGGGTGCTGTGTCTGGGCTGGCAACCTCTGCCGCAACGGATTTGGTCGTTTACCGGCGTCCTCGGAGGCGTGCTCGACGGCGGGTTCTGGCTGGGCTTCGTACTGGTCTACGCGGCCACTCTGCTGCTGAACCACTTCCACCTGCTCGGCGTCAGCCAGGCCTACCGCGCCTACGTGGCTCGCGTTCCGGACGCGACCGCCGACCGGCTGCAGGTGCACGGTCCCTACCGCATGGTGCGGCATCCGCTGATGACCGGGCTGCTGCTCTGCTTCTGGTGTGCGAGCACCTTCACGGCCGGGCACCTGCTGTGGGCGGCCGGCCTGACGGGCTACATCCTGCTGGGCACCATCTTGGAGGAGCGAGATCTGTTGGCCCGCTTCGGCGCGGCGTACCGCGCGTACGCCGCCCGCGTTCCCGCGTTCTTCCCGTCACCGTTCAAGAGGATGGACAAAAGCGTATGAACCAGACCGGTCATCTGGAAACCACCGTCGCGATCATCGGGGCGGGGTTCTCGGGCCTCGGGATGGCCATCCAGCTGCGCAGACGCGGGCGTGACGATTTTCTGATCCTGGAGAAATCGCACGACGTCGGCGGGGTCTGGCGCGACAACACCTATCCGGGCTGCGGCTGCGACGTGCCGACGGTAGCCTACTCGTATTCGTTTGAGCAGAACCCGTTCTGGTCCAAGGTGTGGTCCGCACAGCCCGAGATCCACGAGTACCTGCGACGAATCGCCGACAAGTACGACCTGCGCGCAAGGACGTTGTTCGGCACCGAGATCATCGCGGCGAGCTGGGATGCGAGAGCGTTGCGTTGGCGCCTGCGCTCAGCGGACGGCCGCGCCGTCACCGCCCAGTTCCTGGTGATGGGCGTCGGCCCGATGACTGTGCCAAAGTTCCCCGACCTCAAAGGCATCGAGTCGTTCACCGGGGCGGCGTTTCACTCCTCGGGATGGGACCACACTGTCGATTTGACCGGCAAGAGGGTCGCGGTGATCGGCACCGGTGCCAGCGCCGTCCAATTCGTGCCGATGATCGCCGAGCAAGTGGGGCAGTTGCAGCTGTATCAGCGTACGCCGCCCTGGGTCTTAGGGCGTTTCGACCCGGGCGTCCCCAAGTCGGTTCAGCGGCTTTTCGCCAAGGTGCCGTTGGTCCGCAACATTTTCCGGGCGGCGGCGTACTGGGTCGCGGAGGCGCAAGCCGTCGCGCTGCATGGGTACGGGACGCTGCACAAGCCGATGGAATGGGCCGCCAAGGCCAACATCCGCAAGAGCATCAAGGATCCAGCACTCGCGGCCAAGCTCACCCCCGACTACCAGATCGGCTGCAAGCGCATCCTGTATTCGCCCACCTACTACCCGGCTCTAGCCCGGCCCAATGCCGAAGTCATCACAGACGGTGTCGCCGAGGTGCGGTCCGGGAGCATCGTGACCGTCGACGGGACCGAGCGCGCGGTCGACGTGATCATCTACGGCACCGGGTTCGACGTCACGGGTGGTATCGACACACTGGATATCCGCCTCGGCGGTGGAGAGTCGTTGCGGCAGCGTTGGAAAAGATCGGGCATGCATGCTCACATGGGCGTCACCGTCGCCGGTATGCCCAACGCGTTCTTCATCATGGGCCCCAACAGCGCGATAGCACACAACTCGATCGTGTTCATGATCGAGCAGCAGATCAAACTGGTGCTGCGCGCCATGGACAGCGCACAGCAACGCGCCGCTGCCGCCATCCAAATCCAGTCGGACGTCCAGGAGAGGTACAACGAGAAGATTCATTCCCGACTGGCGAAACGCGTGTGGTCCACCGCGGGCTGCAATCCCTATTTTCTGGATGACGATGGCATCAACCGGGCCCTCTGGCCAGGCTTCAGCTGGGAGTACTGGCGTGCGGTCCGCAATTTCGACGAAGCTCATTACGAGTTTACCGGTGCTGAACGTGTAAGCCACGTCGTGGCTTCCGCATGATCGCGAGTGGTCGACACGCACGGCACAGACACGGAAGATCGGCAGAGTTGCGATGAGAACGATCATTGATCGAGACGACGCTCGTGGAGCGCTGGTCTCCGCCGGCGTCCGCCGCGGAGGGCAATCGTGCTAGAACGAATCGCGCGAATTGCCATAGCTGCGCCGCGGCGGCTGATCGCGGTCGCGGCGCTGATCATGCTGGGCGCCGGTATCTTCGGCGCCGGGGTTGCCGAGAGCCTGTCCGCCGGTGGCCTGCATGACCCGAACAGCGAGTCGTCCCGGGCCGCCGGGCTGCTGTCCGAAAAGTTCGGCCAGGGCGACATGCAGATGGTGATTGCGGTCAGCTCAAGCGCGGGCGCGCAAAGTCCCGCCGCCCGTGCCGTCGCGAACGACATCATCGCGCGTTTGCAGGCGTCGCGCCACGTCACGGGTGTGAACTCGGCGTGGGCCGCGTCGCCGACCGCGCGATCTTTGATCAGCAAGGACGGTAGGACCGGTCTGATCGTCGCCGGCATCAGCGGCGGGGAAAACGGTGCGCAGAAGCACGCCAAGGAGCTGGCCGACCAGCTCGTCCACGATCGTGACGGTGTCACGGTCCGCGCGACGGGCGATGCAATGACCTATGTGCAGATCAACGCGCAGACCGAAAAAGACTTGCTCCTAATGGAGTCCATCGCCATCCCGCTCAGCTTTGCGGTGCTGGTATGGGTATTCGGCGGCCTGTTGACGGCCATGCTGCCGCTGGCCGTCGGCGGGTTCGCGATTCTGGGTTCGATGGCAGTGCTGCGTGTCGTCGCCCTGCTGACCGACGTGTCGATTTTCGCGCTGAACGTGACCGTGGCGATGGGGCTGGCATTGGCCATCGATTACACGCTGCTCGTGGTCAGCCGGTTCCGCGACGAGTTGGCCGAGGGTGTCGGGCGCGAGGAGGCGCTGGTGCGCACGATGGCGACGGCGGGGCGGACCGTGTTGTTCTCGGCAGTGACCGTCGCGTTGTCGATCGTGGCGATGGTGTTCTTCCCGCTGTACTTCTTGAAATCGTTTGCCTACGCCGGAATCGGAGTGGTTGCGTTCGCGGCGGTTGCCGCGATCGTCGTGACGCCGGCGGCGATCATGGTGCTCGGGGACCGCCTGGACGCACTGGATGTGAGCCGGTTGATCCGCCGCGTGTTGGGCCGTCCAGCACCGGCGCGACGCCCGATCGAGCAAGCGTTCTTCTACCGATCGACGAAAGTGGTCATGCGGTGGGCGATTCCGGTTGGAGTCGCCATTATCGCGTTGCTCTTGCTACTCGGCGCACCGTTCCTCGGCATCAAATGGGGCTTCGCCGACGATCGCGTGCTCCCTTCATCGGCCTCGGTGCGCCAGGTCGGCGAGAGGTTGCGCAGTGATTTCGACGGTGACGCCACCGCCAACGTGGTCGTCGTAATTCCGGACATGAGCGGAGTAACGCCCGATGACCTCGCCCGCTATGCGGCTGCGCTGTCGCGCGTTCCCGGCGTGACCTCCGTTTCGTGGCCGGGCGGCACGTTCGTCGGCGGCGCGGCGACCGGACCGCCGTCAGCGCCGGCGGCGATCAAACACGGGAGCGCGTATTTCACCGTCGGCAGCGCCGTGCCGCTATTCTCGCCGGCCTCGGAGGCTCAGTTGGACCGATTGCACGCCGTCGCTGGTCCAGGCGGCCAACGTGTTCTGATGACCGGCTTGGCGCAGATCAACCGGGACAGTTCCCACGCAATCACCTCCCGGCTGCCACTGGTGCTCAGCCTGATCGCGGCGATCACGTTTGTGGTGTTGTTCTTGCTGACCGGCAGCGTGGCCTTGCCCTTAAAGGCGTTGCTGCTCAACGTCTTGTCGCTGAGCGCCGCTTTCGGCGCGCTGGTGTGGATCTTTCAAGACGGACATTTGGGCGCGTTCGGTACCACATCCACCGGCACCCTGATGGCCGCCATGCCGGTGCTGCTGTTCTGCGTCGCATTCGGGCTGTCGATGGACTACGAAGTGTTTCTGGTCTCGCGCATTCGCGAGTACTGGCAGTCGGGGGCCGATAACGATGAAAGCGTCGCACTGGGGCTGGCCCATACCGGTCGGGTGGTGACCGCTGCCGCACTCGTGATGTCGATTTCGTTCGCCGCGTTGATCGCGGCGAAGGTGTCGTTCATGCGGATGCTGGGTGTCGGACTGACGCTGGCGGTCTTGGTCGATGCGACTCTGGTGCGGGTCATGCTCCTTCCGGCGTTCATGCATGTGCTGGGCCGCGGCAACTGGTGGGCGCCCCCACCGCTGGCCCGGATGCATCAGCGGTTCGGTATCAGCGAGGCGAAAACACCGGAGCCAACCGAGGGCGCCTGAGAAGGTTCGGAATCGGTTCCACGCAGTGGCGCCGGCGCGCCTGTTTAGCTGCCCGTGGGTACCCAGCTGCCGCAGCATCCGGCGGGTACTCGGTGCGGCAGCTTGATGCTGGCCACGTTCTCGAGTGTCTGCGCATCAAGGATCGCCAGTTCGCTGCGGTCGGTGCTGCGGTCATACACATATCCCATGAGCACGCCGTCATCCTCCGCCGAGTCCGGAGACGAGGGATGGAAGACGAATTCGCCAACCGCTTTTCCCGCGCCGAAGCAGCGCGATCGTGTGTTCATACTGATGAAGTCGTGCTTGAGCAAGGTGTTGCCGAAGGTGATCTCCCCGACGGGCGCGTAGCCGTACCGATGCCGCTTGCCGGCACGGCGCTCGTCTATGCGGGGAAACTCCTGCCCCCGATCGTCGAAGCGGGATTCGCGTACCTTGCCGTCGGCGAGATCCACGGTCCAGCGGTCCAGTGTGGCCGGTCCCTCGGTAGGCCCGAAGCAGTTGCGGTCGAACACCTTCTCGTGTCGCACGACGTCCAGCACGATGGTGTCGCCGTCGTCGTAGGCGTTCATGGGGTGGAATACGAAGCACGGTTCGACGTCAAACCAACGCACGTCGGCGTTGCCGCCATCACGCGGCATCACACCGATGCGGGCAGGATGCTTCGGATTCCACGAGTAGGGGAACGGGTGGTCGTAAATCTTCGAACCGGGGTGGCGTGCGGTGATCGGGTCGGGGATGCGGACCCGGCCGACCAAGGCCGACAACAACAGTCGCGCGGTCAGCCGCAGGCCGGGAGGCATCATCATCGCCGCTCCCCGCCTGGGGTCGAAAGTTACCGGCAGGTCGTAGAACACGACGTGACGCTCCGTCAACGACAGATTGTCCATCATCGGGCCGCCGGTCACCTCGATGTCTACGGTACGGCGTACCCGGCCGTCGACGCCGATCACCGAGTACTGGACCGAGTTGCCGCGATAGGGGCTGTGCGAAATACCGTGCAGCTCTCCGGTTTCCGCATCACGTTTGGGGTGACCGGTGTATCCGCCCCGCAATGACCCCTCAAAGTCACATACGCGTACGGTTTCCAGCTCATCGGTGAGCTCGAAGATTGCCGCGCCGGCCTCCATCAACGCGATGGTCTTGCCCGCATGCCCGACCACATTGGTATTTGCGCTGATCGGCAAGGTGCCGGCATGCCAGAACCGTGACCGGCCGCCCTGCGACTTGACGACGTGGGGACCACGCACCCAGCGGTTGCGGTACCACTCCGCCTTGCCGTCGCGAAAGCGGATGCCGTGCACCATGCCGTCGGCCAAAAACCAATGGTGACGCTGGGAATCGATCTCACCGATCGCATTGGGCCCGTTCCGTACGTAGCGTCCGTCCAGGTAGTCGGGTATCGTTCCGGCGACCTCGAGGTCGGTGAGGGTGTATTCCTCGCGCAACGGGGCGAAGTGGCCCTGAAGATAGGGGTTTGTCACGCCGCAACCCCGAGCAGCAGGTCTATGTCGCGCCGGGTGAGCGAGACCCCGGGCTTCGCAACAGATGCCGCCGCGGTGAGCACCACAGACAATTTCTTGAGTTGTGTCGACGCGTCAGTGTCTCGCGGTGGGCTCATGAGCACTCCTTGACGGCTATTCTCGGCGACCGTCGATGCCGAGTCGCTCACAGTTGATCGTTTCAGCGCTCGCGTGCTATGGCACGAGTAGTTCGGTACTCGTTCGGGCGGTTGCAGAAGTGCCGGTCAAGCGTGCTTGCGCGCCGTTATGCGGGCGGGGATCGGCGCCGCCGCAACCATGGTCATCGGTACCGCGAGCGGGAAATCTGTTTCAAGGGAGTTGATTTCGACACGCCTCGCGACGGTGGCCAGCGCGATGGTTGCTTCCAGCATAGCGAAGTGGTTGCCGATGCAAGTCCGCGGGCCGGCGCCGAACGGAATGTATTGCCAGCGGTTGCGACACTGCGACTCTTCGGGGCTGAATCGGTCGGGATCGAAGACCAGGGGGTCCTGCCAGAGCGTGGGATCGCGATGGACGGCGCGGACGCCGTACACGACGATGGTTTCCGCCGGGATGCGGTACCCGTCAACCTCGATGTCCTGCAGCGTGGTCCTGCCGATCGCGGCTGCCGGCGGACACAGCCGCAGCGCCTCGTGGAGTACCTGAACCGTGTATCCCAACCGGGGAACATCTTCCGGGGTCAGTTCTCGGTCGCCGATCGCGGTGGCCTCGGCGGCGACCCGATCCTGGATGTCGGGGTTGCGGCCCAGGGCCCAGAGCGCATACGCGAGTGTGGTTGCGGTGGTGTCATGGCCGGCGGCCATGAATATCACCAGCTCGTGGCAGATGTCGTCGTCGGAAAGCGGCTGGCCGGTCGCGGGGTCCGTCGTTGCGATCAGAGCTTGCACCAGCGGTGCAGCCCGGGTCGGGTCCTCACGGCAGCCTTGGAGGATGTCGCTTGCGAGCCGGTGCAATGCGGTGCTGGCGCGGCGCGCGCGACGGCGTGCCGGCGTGGGTAACCAGCGTGGCGCGCGCACCGCCCGAAGGGAACGATCAGCGACGTAGTTCAGGACCACCCGCAGCGGTTCGGCAATTACTTCGGCGCGTTCGTCGAGGTCCAGGCCCAGCACCGAGCGGCCCAGCGCGCGGAGCGTCAGTCGGCGAGCCTCGGTGTCGAGATCGATCTCGGCACGGTCGAGCCAACCCTCGCAGACCGTTTCGGCGGCCTGGGACATGTGACGGGCGAAGGCACGGACGCGCTGCTTGGTGAAGATAGGTTGCAGAGCTCGCTTGCGCTGCACCCATTCGCGGTGGGGAACGTCGAACAGGTTGTCGCCCAACAGATGCCGCATCTCGGCATGAAGAGAGGTCCGGTCGACCGACGCATCGGTGCGGCTCAGAATGTCCCGACCACCCTGTGGTGATGTCACGATGACGACGGCCGACCTTAGCCGCGTGACTCGCGGGCAGAACTGGCTCACCGGTCCGCCCGCATCGCGCAGCGCCTCCAGTCCGGTATGAAAATCCCTGAGCGCTTTTATCCTCTGCCGCAATGGCAGCGGGTTTTTCGGCGGCAGCGGCAGCGACCCGGCGCCGGTCCGTTCGGTCAGGTCGATCACGTCCGCTCCTTCGCTGCATGGCCCAACCGTCGTGCTGTGGCCATGCCTGAGGGTGCGCGTTCGACCTTGAGGCGCATAGCGTAGGTCGGTACCTCAATTGCCCGCGCCGGCGGGCCCGCCCACTTTTGCAGACTCGTAACCCGGATGTGTAATAACGCGCTTTGCGATGCCGCGACGCGGACGATCAGCTCGGCGGCAACCTGAGCACGAAACCGCGACTGTTATCGCCCGGCAACTCCCATGTGCCGAACGCGGTTCCCGGATGCCGCTCACCCGTGTGATCGGTGACGTACACGTTTCCGCGGGCATCCACCGCCAGACCCTGGGGATCGATGAAGCGGTGGTTTCCGGGCAACTCGGTCCAGCTGCCCGACCCGGGCGCCAGCCGCCGCACGCCGCCCGCGATGACGTACACGTTGCCGGCGGTGTCCACCGCCACGAACTGCGTGTTGCCGGTTGCCGGCAGCTTGGTCCAGCCGTTCGATCCCGGCGCCAGCTTCATTGGGTAGCTGTGCGTTCCGGAGTGGACGGCGACGTACACGGTGCCGGTGGCGTCCACGGCCACATCGTGCGGGTAGACGTATTTGCCGGTCGGCGGCAGCACGGTCTGGGTGTTCGACCCCGCCGCCAACTTCAGCACCCGGGCGTGTTGTTCGTCGACGACGTAGACGGTGCCCGCGGCGTCCACCGCGATGCCCTCTGGCATGTTCAGGCCCGTGAATGGCAGCACGGTTTGGCCGCTGGCCCCGGCCGCCAGTTCGAGCACCCGGTTGTGGCCGGAGTCGGTGACGTACACGTTGCCTGCGCCGTCCACCGCGATGCCGGCGGTCGACGAGTCGACGGTGCCGGCGCCAAGATCGAGGCCGGTGAACGGCAGCACGGTTTGGGCATTGGACCCGGCCGACAGTTTGAGCACGCGATTGCCGCGGCCGTCGGCGACGTAGACGTCGCCGGTGGAGTCGACCGCCACCCCGTGCGGGACGCGCAGGTCGGTAAACGCAAGCGCGAAAGGCCGTTCCCGATCGGCCTTCAGAGCGTCGGAGCTTTCGTGATGGCGGTTGAGCACGATGAGGGCGGGGACCCAGATGATCGGGGTGATCCCGAATGCCAAGACGATGGGAATGATCCAGCGCCGGGTTCGCGGCGGCGATGCTTTACCGGCACCGGGTGGTGCAGCTGTCCAGGTGTCGCCCGGCGCCGCTCTGTCTTCCAGATGGGCGGTGAGCCCGAATGTTTCGACCAGGGTCAGCCAATCCGGTTCGGACACAACGAATGCCGGTTCTCCCTCTGCGGGCACCTCGCCGCGCCAGGCGAACCGGTGGGTCAGCTTGGTCCCCCCTTTCCACGAAGCCTGTGCGGGCCCGGCCAATTCGGGGCATCCGATGGTCAGTGGTGGGGAGTTGGGAACGTGCACGACCAGGACGGCCGTCGTGTACCGACCGACGCGGGGCATCGAACGCGTGCTCTGCGCCGGTGTCGCCTTCACCCGCTCGAGCGGGACGGACGTCACGCGCGCCTTGCTCTTCAAGTCGATCACCGAGATGGCGTTGTCTCCCACGTCGATGGCCACACTGGCCTGTGGCGGGCTGGCGGTCAGGCGCAGCGCGGTCGCGGTGTTCTTGAACAGCCCGAAGACCGAGCTAGAGACCGATCTCATCGGGTTCGGCACCAGCAGGCAGCGAGTCGGCTCGTCGATATCCGGCTCGCGCAACCCGGTCGCGGTGAGCAGTTCGTCGAACTCGGGCGCCCACATCCAGGCGTCGACGGTGTCCACCGGCGATGCGGCCAGTGGGGTTCGGCCGGCGCGATGATCCCGTCCGCCGAGCACAAAGCGGCTGCCGCCGCAGTGCAGGTGCAGCGCGGTGCCTTTGGTCATCGCGGCATATCCCGGGGGAGTCCACCGGCCAAGTCGGGCGTCGGCGAGACGAAAGGTGACGCCCGGCCGGCTATCGACGCTCAGTTCGCCGCTGCCGACGCGTAGCGCGACGGTCCTCGCGGCATTCAGCCGTCGCTGGAACGCCGCATACAGGGGCATGCTGGACAGCAAGAACGCCATGAACAGCACCGCGCCCCCGAGTTGCATCAGCGGTTGCGAGTCCAGGACGGCGCCGACGAGGACGACCACGGCTTCCAGGACTCCGAGCAGCGCTATGGCCCCCGCGATGAACACGTACGTGTGCTTCATCATCTGCTTGGTGGTGGGCGCGGCAATGGACGCCACAAAGCGGCGCGAGGTCGTGGCGTCGCCGCTCTCGGTCGTCGGCGAATTGTCCATGGCGGTTTCCTTCTTGCGGGTGCTGAAGGTTAACGCGGACCACTTGCAAATTTCTTGCGAACTTCAAATATTTCTATCGGCAGTCGCTCGATGGCGCTCAGGCCAAGGTGATCCAGTAGCGCTGGGACGGTGTGCCGTTGGCGGCCTTAAATTCCTCATGCAGCACCCCGCCGTTGGCCTTGATGACGCCCGCGGAGCCGACGTTGTCCTTGTCGCAGGTCAATAGCACCTTGCCGATTCCCATGTCCGCACAGATCGCCAGCGCCTCCTTCAACATTTGCGTGGCGTATCCCTTGCGGCGCTCGGACGTGCGGACGCTGTAGCCGATATGGCCGCCCTCGAATTCCAGTGCCTCGGTCAGCGAATGCCGAATCGCCACCATGCCAACGAGTCTCGCATCGGTCTTTCTGATCGCCAGATATTGCGACGACGGGACATAACCCGCCGGGAGGTTGTCCGGCCGCTCGAGTACACGCACCCGCGCAAGCCATTGCTCGTAGGATGCCGCCTTGTCGAGGGACGCGGTTCCGTGGGCGTCCCGGGCCCCCGCGAACTCGTCGCGATAGCTCAGCACAGCGTCTTTGTATTGTTCCGTCGGCTTCCTCAGCGAAAGGGCGGAACTCTGACCCTGCATGGAATGCATTTAACCCTGAATGTCGTTTCCGCGTCGATCCGATGTCACTTAGGCCGTCAATTCATCCACGCGCCGCTCAGTTTGCGCCACCGAACGCTATATAGATTCTGGGCGGCCTGCGGCGCCACCCGGATTGACCCGTGACCGAGGAGCCCGGATGACACCGGTGACCCGCATCGCAATGTCGGTCGCTTTGGTGTTGGTGTTCGCCGGCGGGCTGAGGCCCGGTTCCGCGCACGCTGTGCCGGACGCGGTTCAAGCCGCACCCGGTCCGGGTGGCGCGACGGTGTTGACTCTCGCGCCGGCGTTCAACCAATTGCCGTCCGATTGGCTACGCGGCGAGCTCTTCGCGGCTCCGAACGTGAAGGTGAAGGTTCCGTACACGAACCTGCCCAGCGCGACCAATGTGCACAAGGGGGCGGACAACCTCGACAAATACCTGCACTCGACGCCCGGGCCGAAAATCGTTCTCGGCCATAGCGAGGGTGCGCAGGTGGAAGACGACTGGTTGCGCCGCTACGGGCCCAGTAGCGATATCGACCCGACCACAGTGCTTTTCGTTCTCACCGGTGATCCGGAAGGCAAGTACAACGGTTGCGCGAACGTACCGAAGAGCGGGTGTAAGGCCGCCTACGGCGGCAACCATTTCCCCGCGGACACCCGCTACACCGTGAAGGTGATCGCCCGCCAATACGACTACTGGGCCGATTGCCCGAACGACCTGTCGAACTGGCGGGCCGTGCAGAACCGTTTGGCCGCGTCCCTGGTCGGGGGAAAGGGTGAACTTGGTCAGGTCCACGCCGACTACAGCAAGATCGGGTTGAACGATCCCGCGAACAAGACCTTCGTCGAGGGCAATGCGACCTACATTCTCGGCGCCCCCGCCACCTACTATCTGCCGATGGTGACCCTGAAGTGGACGCTGAACTCCTGGAAGATCACCGACGACGCCCGGTTGCGCCCGGTCGTCGAATCGGCCTACCAGCGACCCATGGGTACGCTGCCCACCCCGTGACCGGATGGCGTCCGGCGTGCATCTGGTAGACACTTGACTATGTCCGCGTCGAGCCGTCAACGTCGTTGAGACATTCGGCGTGCGCGACGAACCACTGCTGACCCCCGGCCAGACATGCTGGCGCACGGCGCGCGCGGACCAGTTCGCCTGTGTCATCGACGCGGCCGACTACTTCAGGCACGTCAAAGCGGCGATGTTGCGCGCACAGCACCGAATCATGCTGATCGGTTGGGATTTGGACCTCAGGATGAAGTTCGAGCGAGGCGCCAGGACGCTCCCGGGACCGAATCAGCTGGGTTCCTTCCTGCATTGGTTGGTGTGGAAACGGCCGGGCCTCGACGTCTACCTGCTCAGGTCGAATCTTCGCCTGCTGCCGGCGTTCGACAACATCTGGCTGGGGCTGACGCCGGTGGCGCTGCTGAATCAGATGAGCAGCAACCGAATGCATTTCGCCGTCGACGGCGCCCACCCGACCGGGTCCGTGCATCACCAGAAGATTGTCGTCGTCGACGACGCGGTGGCGTTCTGCGGTGGCATCGACCTCACCGTTGCGCGGTGGGACACGCGCGCGCACGAGCACGACAGTCGCGGCCGCAGCGCGCTGGGGCGCCGCTACGGGCCGCGTCACGAGGTCGCGGCGGCGGTCGACGGTGAGGCCGCACGCTCGCTCGGTGAGCAGGCTCGGGTTCGCTGGCGCACGGCGACCGACGAAACGTTGAAACCGTTGGACGCCGAACACGTCGCCTGGCCCACCAAACTGACGCCGACGCTGCGCGACGTCGAGGTCGGCATCGTGCGTACCGTGCCGGAACTGGGTGGGCGCAGCGAGGTTCGGGAGGTGGAGGCGCTCAACCTCGCCGCCATAGCCGCGGCAAGGCACTCCATCTACCTGGAAAACCAGTATCTGGCCGCCCGCCGCCTGGTGGATGCGCTGGCCGCGCGCCTGAGGGACGCTGACGGTCCCGAGATCGTCATCATCCTGCCCCGCAAAGGCAACAACCCCCTGGAGCGGGGAGCGATGGACAGCGCGCGCCACCGGCTCCTGCAGGTCCTGTGGGCTGCCGACGAGCATGAGCGCTTGGGCGTCTACTGGCCGGCGACCGACGGCGGGGCGCCGATCTATGTCCACTCGAAGGTGCTGGTGGTCGACGACCGGTTGCTGCGCATCGGCTCGTCGAACCTGAACAACCGCTCGTTGGGTTTCGACAGCGAATGCGACGTGGCCGTCGAGGCGGACGTGGACCGCTCCGAGCACGACCGCATTCGTCGCGAGATACATGCGGTGCGAAACCAATTGGTGGCCGAGCACCTGGACGTGCCGGTTGGCGAGCTGGCCAGGGCGATGGACGAGGGTCGGTCGTTTCTGCGGGCCGTCGAGGCGCTGCGCGGACGGGACCGAACGTTGCGGCCGTTCACCGAGAGCACCGTGGCCAACGAGGCAGGTCCGCTGGCGGAGAACGACCTGATGGATCCCGACCACGTTCCACGGTCACTGCGGCGGACCTTCCGGCGGTTCGTCGCTGGGCTGACGGACTGACGGTCCGGGGGTTGACTCAACAACGGTCTTTTTGGGTACAGGACCCGCAAGCCTGTCCGTGCACATCCGCTGGTCCATTGGAGTCGACATGCATCGCCCCGACACGATCATCGAAATTCATCGTGAGCGAGTCCAGGATCAGACGGTCGACATTTTCAGCGGTGACAAGTACACGGAGTCCGTCGACGGTACCGGCTACTCCGCGACGGCCACGCTTGACCTGACGCTGGATCGCGTCTGGTTCATCCTGGATGCCCACCGGCGGCTGTGGCAGGAGGAGGTCGATGGTCAGTCTCGTGATCCGTTGCGGCACTTTGCCATCGACCTGGCGATCTTTGATTCCAAGATCGTCATCGACTCGGTGACCTGTATCCCGTTGGTGCAGCTGCCGCCGGCCACGACGGTGATTCCCGACGGTCCGCGGGCGGGGGAGTCGCGCGACATCCCGTACAACGAGATCCCGCTGTTCGGCCGGTTGTCGATTCACGACCAGCTCGAGCCGCACCAGACCGAGCCCGGTAAGCAGACGATCGCGCTGAACTTCGGTGTGCAGGCGGCCCCGGTGCTGGTCGCCGCGTCGCTGCGCGACGAGTACGCGGCGCAGTTGTATGGCCCGCACATCGAGCGCCGTGACAACGGCGACACCGTGTTCGCCGGAGAGGACCCGCGCATCAGCTGGGAACTGGACTATGCCGAGGCCTACTGGATCACGCACAGCATCGCTGGGGAACTGATGGTGAACCTGGAAAAGCTGCAGCACCCCGGCCTCTCCGACGACGAGGCGAGAATCAGGGTGCTTGACTCGCTGGCCACCCAGATCGCCGATGCGGTCCGCCCGAAGCTGGCCGAGATGGGCGACGGCGGCGTCGTGGGACTGTTGCCGTCGCCGCTGGACATCGACCCCGACGCCGACGACGACAGCACGTTCAAGGATCTCGACGCCGTCGTGCAGCGCTTCGAGGTCGGCGAGGATATCCACGAGTCGATGGTGGTCCAGCTGAGGACACTGCGTGCGCTGCCGGCGGGCGAGCGGCTGCCCGCGTCGATCCTGGCGGAAAACCCGCGTGAGAAAGCCGGATTGGCCGTGACCGGGTGGAGCATCCTGCGTCAGGTCCGCGAAACGGTGATGAACAGCTTCGGTCTCGAGGAGGGCGACTTCGACGCTGAGGCACCCTGCCTGCTGGCGGGTCCCAAGACGATCAACGTCGGCGGGCAAGACCGCAGCCTCGACAGCCTTGAAGCCGATATCGTGCCGCGAAGCGAAGACGGCCGGTTGATCGTCGACGGGACGGTGAGCGCGGAAACCACGCTCTATGACTTCAAAGCCAACTTCGAAATCGTCTACGAGATGGGCCTGGACGACGTACCGCGTGACGCGACGGGCGACGAACCCCGGCCGGTGACCCGGGAAACGGTCGAGACTCTGGAACAGGCCATCAGCGCGGCGCGCGACAAGAAGCGCGCGGGCGAGATCACCGACCAGGACTTCGAGGCCGAAGTCAAGCGGGTCAGCGACCTGCTCGACAAGCTGCCGAGAACGGTGGGGGTGCGGCCAGCGCAGAATCCCGAAGAGCCGGAAGTGAATTCAGACTTCAACCTGACGGTGGCGGGCAAAGCCGCCGCAGCCGCCGGTGCCGCGGCCGTCGTCGGTCTGCTGGCGCTGCCGGTCACCTGGGCGGTGGGGGCCGCAGGACTCGGGGCAGCCGGCGCGGGCGGTTTGCTGACGCTGGCGATCGTGCAATACATCACCACCGTGTTGACGATCGACTGGTTCGGCACCGGGCTCGGGTCCCGCCAGGTCAAGAAGTCGATGAGCGACCGTCCCGAAGGCACCCTGTTGCCCCCCATCGGCATACCGGTCGACGTCGACCTCAACCGCCAACGCCTCGCCGTGTACTTCCGCGCGGTGCCGGCGAAGCTGTGGGTCGGCTGCGTCACGGTCGAGGCGGTTGACGACCATGAGGACATTCGGTTCGTCGGCGGCAAGTGGCCGACGGACGGCCAGCCCTGGAAGCTGTCCAACGACGACGCCATGTTGTACGTCGACTCCGGTGAACTCCAGCTCTTCGTGGAGCCGGGCAGCGTCGCCGGCGACGAGCTGCCTATCTGCGTAACCACTGGTGCAGACGGACGACGCCGGCTGCGAGTGAAGGGCGCGGACCCCGACTCGTTGCACAGGTTGCCGGCGTGCCCGCCCACGGCGGGTCCCGGCGCGGACTGAGCGCTCGCATATCGTTGGTGAGATCCAGCGCCGCAATGCAAGGAGTGCCCAATGACCGAACTACGCGCCGGGGTGATCGGCTTGGGCGAGATCGGCGGGGGCATCGCGGTCAGCATGGCCCGACGCGGGCGGGTGCCCAGCGTTTTCGACGTCCGTGCCGACGCGACCGCGGGCCTCGAAGATGTTCCGGCGCAGCTTGATTCGATTGCCGACGTGGTGCGAAACTCCGACGTCGTGCTGATCGCCGTCGTGACGGCGGATCAGGTGCGTGACGTTCTGGCGGGCTCCGGCGGGGTGCTGACGGCCGCACGACCGGGCCTGATCGTCGTGGTCCTTTCCACGGTCTCGGTCGCGGAGATTCAGGAGTTTGCGGGCCTGTGCGCCGACGCGGACGTGACCCTGCTCGACTGCGGCGTGACCAGCGGCGACAAGGCCGCCCAACACGGGATCGTGGCGATGATCGGTGGACCCGACGACGCCGTCGGCGCGGCACGGCCGGTCCTCGAAGACTTCGCCCGGTCCGTCGTGCACTGCGGGCCGGTCGGATCCGGGATGACGACCAAGATCGCCCGCAACCTGATCCAGTACGGCTGCTGGGCCGTCGTCGACGAAGCCGCGAATCTCGTGGCAAGAAACGGCGTTTCGCTCAAGACGCTGCTGTCGGTGCTGCGGACCGCCGATGCCGAGGGCGTCCAGGCCCTGCGCCTGTTGGACGTCCGCGCCGCCGGGATCACCGTGCCGGCGGACTACGCGGACCGGGTGGCCGCGCTGGCCGTCAAAGACCTCGACGCCGCCGCCGTACTCGGCGAATCGCTCGGAGTCCCGACACCCTTGGCGGAAGCGATCAAACCCGTGATGCGCGAGGTGTATACGGGTCACCGCGAGTGACGGTCAAGCACCGTCGGCGGACTGCGTGACGCCCCTTACCACGGCGACGCAGAGGTCGGCGCAAATGGCGGCCAATTCTTCAGTGGTTTCCGTCGGGTCTTCGAGCCAGGCCTCGATGAGTTGGTTTACGCCGCCGACCATGAACACCGCGCCCCGGCGGATGTCGGCGGCGCTCGGCTCGTCGGCGGTGAGCACATCCGGGGTGTACCGGATCACCAGGTCGGTGATCATGTCGAGGATGTGTGTGCGGTGTTGGGCCAGTCCGGCAACGCTGCTCACGTCGCCGGTGGCGATGCGGTGGACGTGGGGGTCGGCGGCGATGATGTCGAGAAACGCCGTCAGCGCCGAGCGGAGTTTGTCGCGCAACGTGCCGGGGTCGCCGACGCCGGCGATGACCAGCGCGTCGAGCAACTCGTCGCGGACGTCGTCGGAGACCGCGAACAGCAGCGCATCCCGGTTCGGGAACTGCTCGTAGAAGTAGCGCGGGATCAGCCCGGCGGAGGTGCACACGCCGCGTACCGTCACCTCGGTGATGCCCGATTCCCCCCAGATGTGCCGGCCGGCTTCGAGCAGTTTGCGGCGGCGTTCGGCGCGGCGGTCGACCGCGCTGATACCGCCGTAGTCGCGCACCACTTCCGCGCGTTTCATTGACATCACCCTACCCGGACCCTAAATTTGGAACACGGTCGTTATCCAAAAATAGCCCTCAAAGGAGAGCGGCGATGAACCTGCCCATCCCGGCTCGACATCCCGACAAACCGGTCGCGGTTCCGGCCGGTATTCGGTTGTTTGCCCTGCTCTTGGGCTTGCGCGAGCCCACGCCGGCCCAGTGGCGCAGGCTCGGCGAGCGGCTGACCGTCGGCGACGAGCCGATGGACCGCCTCGTCGAGTGGATATCGGCTACCGGAATGGAGCGGACGCGGCCCCTGTTCGACCGTGCGCTGGCCGAGGGCATCGCCAACGTGCCGGAAGCTCCGGAGCCGTTGCGCGAGTTCTTCATCGGCGTCGAGTCGGTCCCGGGTTGGGTCGACGTGGCCACGTTGCGCAGGGGGCAGCGGGCACTGCGCAGCGGCGGCGCCGACGCCATGTACATCGCGCGCGACGTGTCGCTGCTCGGCGGGTACCAGTTCTCCGGGTTCAACAAGACCCTGCTGCGGACCGGCGCGTTGGAGAAGGGCTCCAACAAGCGGTTCGCCGAAACGATGCAGTGGGCGCTGGACGTCATCTCCGAGGGCGGGCTCGCCCCGCTCGGCGTGGGTTACCGTTCCACCTTGCGCGTGCGGTTCATTCACGCGCTGGTGCGCCGGCATGTGGCCGCGATGCCGGACTGGCGCGCCGACGAATGGGGCGTCCCGGTCAACCAGACCGACATGGCGGCGACGCTCGTTGGCGCGCTCATCGCCCCGCCTATCGGTGCGATGGGCATGGGACTCCTGCGCGCGCCCGACGAACTCGACGCCATTGCGCACGTCACCCGCTACGTCGGCTGGCTGATCGGCGTGCAGGACGAATGGCTGCCGGGCAATTTCCGCGACAGCGTGCGCGTGCTGTACCACACGGCCACCGCCCTTGCGCGCCCCGACGAATCCACCAAGCAGCTGGCCGTCCCGATGGCCGACGACCCGCTGAGCTGGAACTACCGCACCATGCCGGGCCTGCGCCGCCGTCTTGCGCGGGCGCAGCACCTGTCGGTGACCAGCGGCTTCCTCGGGCCGCGCGCGATGCGCACGCTGGGCCTGCCGGCCTATGTGCCGCCGTGGTATCCGGTGTTGCGGATTCCGGCCAACGTGGCCCGCAGTGTGGCGGCGCTGACGCTGCCCGGCGGCCGCGACCGTGCGGCCGCCCGCGGCCAGCGGGAACAGAAAGCGTTGCTGCACACCATCGTCGGCGTTGGTGGAGCGACGATCGGTGATTCCGCCGCGCACATGCACCGGGTCGCATGACCGTCGGGAATTGATCCCGCGCCGCCCGCGCGGCACTATTGAGTGCGCTGATCAACCGGGAAGATCGACGCGGAGGCAGTCCGATGTTCAAGTCGCTCGCAGCTGTCGCTTTGACCGGCGCCGCCGTGCTGTGTGCGCCGATCGCCCACGCGGACCGGACGGTTACCGCCAGCCAGGCCTGTGCGGAGGCCATCCCGGGATCCATACCTGTGCAGCTCACCTTCGAGCTGTCGTGTCAGAATCCCGACGTATGGAAGCGACAGGGCACGCCCCTGGGGACCGAACCGATGCCCGTCGTCATGGCCCGAGCGTTCCCGGGCTCTTACCGGGTCAATCCCGCCAATCGGTGGTCGGACTGGGTGATTCCCGGCTGACCGGGGTTGACCGCAACGGTCGAAGCACACGAGGACTTCAGTGACGTGAAGGTGCATCTTCAGATCGATGGCGCGCCGGATCGCGTGCGCGAGAGCGCCCGAGACATTGCCGAGGCGGGCGCCGACGGTGCCTTCTCATTCGAAGGCCCGCACGATGTGTTTTTCCCGCTCGTCGTCGCCGCGGGGGCGACGGACCTCGAGGTGATGACCAACGTGGCGATTGCCGGGCCGCGCAGTCCCATGCACCTCGCGCATTCCGCCTACGACCTACAAGTGTTCGGCCGCGGCGGTTTCCGGCTCGGGCTGGGTTCGCAGATCAAAGCCCACATCGAGAAGCGATACAGCAGCCAGTGGGACAGGCCGGCGAGCCGGCTGGCAGAGAGCGTCGCCGCGGTCCAGGCGATCTTCGCGGCGTGGGAAGGACTCGCGCCGTTGAAGTTCCGTGGTGAGTTCTTCACGCACACGCTGATGCCGCCAACGTTCAATCCAGGCCCTAACCCCTACGGTCCGCCGCCGGTTCTGATGGGTGCGTTGGGGCCGGTGATGACTCGTAAGGCCGCCGAAGTGGCCGACGGGCTTTTGGTGATGCCGTTTAACAGTGCCCGGCACCTGGCCGAGCGCACTCTGCCCGCACTGGCCGAGGGGCTGCGGACGTCCGGCCGTCCGCGCGCCGACTTCCAGGTGATCGCCCAGGCCATGGTGGCCGTCGGCAGCACCGACGCGCAGCTGGCGAGCGCCATCGACGGGGTCGCGACGCTGATCGCTTTTTACGGATCGACTCCCAACTACCGCCCGGTGCTCGACGCCGAGGGCTGGGGCGAGTTGCAGCCGCGCCTCAACGCGATGTCCAAGTCGGGCGACTACGCGGGAATGCGTGCGCTGATCACCGACCAGATGGTGCGCACCATCGGCATTGTCGGCACCCCGGAGCAATGTGCCGCCGAGATCGAGAACCGTTTCGGTGTAATGGCTTCCGATGTCTGCTGCTACTTCCCCGGCTACACACCCGTCGCCGCTGACGTCGCCGCTCTGGTCGACGGATTGCACCGTGGCGCGGTCGCTTAGGCTCTCTCGCGAAAGCCCGGCCCGGCCTCGGGTGTCACATTGCGCGCGGTGATTTCCTCGCCGCAATGGGCGCAGATCAGTTGCGGATCGATCACCTCACCGCATACGTTGTGGCGCAACATGATCGGTGGACCGTCCGGGTGCGGCAGGTGTTCGTCGCCCCATCGCATCAGGACGACAATCGCGGCGAAGAGCTCGCGGCCGGCCTCGGTGAGGTGGTATTCGTGGCGCTCGGGATCGCGTGAGTAGGGCACGCGATCCAGCAGGCCCACTTCGACGAGCATCCGCAGCCGCGACGACAACGTAGGCCGCGGGATGTTGAGGTTGCGCGCGAGCTGCCCGAAGCGCTGCACACCGAAAAATGCCTCGCGCAGGATGACGAGCGTCCACCGCTCGCCGACCAATTCGAGGGCACGGCCGACCGATTCGCCGTCGAAGCGATGCGACAGGTCGGTCATAGTTCAGTCACTGTACCCGGTGCAATTCTTGAACCATAGCTGGTAACGTAACTGAACCGACACCGCGACCAGGAGCCGCCGATGGACCGAAGCGACACCGAATTCGAGACCCTCGCCGAGAAGATCGCGCTGTCGGCCCGGGAGATGTCGGCGGAGATCGACCGCGAGCGACGGCTGCCCGACGAACTGGTGGCCCGCCTCAACGAAGCCGGCCTGCTGCGCGCGACCATGCCGCGGGAGGTGGACGCGCTGGAATTGGCACCCGGCCTCGCGTTGCGGTGCGCCGAGGCGGTGGCCCGGGGTGACACCTCGGCGGGCTGGTGCGTGTCGATCGCGATCACCAGCGCCCTGCTGGTCGCCTACCTGCCGCCGTCGAGTCGCGACGAACTGTTCGGCGGCGGTCGCGGCGTCGCGGCGGGGGTCTGGGCGCCGCGGGGCACCGCGAAGTCGGTCGACGGCGGCGTCGTGGTGTCGGGACGCTGGCCCTTCTGCAGCGGGATCAACCACGCCGACCTGCTTTTCGCCGGATGCTTCGTCGACGATCGGCGGGTGCCGTCAGTCGTGGCGCTGCCCAAAAGCGACCTCCAAGTCCTCGATACCTGGCACACACTGGGACTGCGCGGCACCGGCAGCCACGACAGCGTTGCCGAGGAAGTTTTCGTGCCCGCCGAACGGGTCTTCTCGGTGTTCGACGGGCCGGTGGTGGACCGGCCGCTGTATCGCTTTCCGGTGTTCGGGTTCTTCGCGCTGTGCATCGGTGCCGCTGCGATGGGCAATGCGCGGGCCGCGATCGACGATCTCGCCGAGCTGGCCGGCGGCAAGAAGGGGCTGGGCTCGACCCGCACCCTGGCCGAGCGGCCGGCGACCCAAGCCGCGGTGGCGACGGCCGAGGCAACGTTAAGTGCCGCTCGCGCACTGTATTACGAGTCGATCGCCGCGGCCTGGCAGGCCAGTCAGGAGGCCGGCGCGGTACCGGTGGAGTTGCGCAACCGGCTTCGTCTGGCCGCCACGCACGCCGTCCGGAGCTCGGCTGATGTCGTGCGCAACATGTATGACATCGCCGGTGGCAGCGCGATTTACGACGGCGCACCCTTGCAGCGACGGTTCCGCGACGCGTTCACGGCCACCGCCCACTTCCAGGTCAACGAGGCGTCGCGCGAGCTGTCCGGCCGCGTACTTCTCGACCTGCCCGCCGACGTGTCGATGCTGTGACCGACCTCGAGGTCGTCCTACCCTTCTGGCTCGACCGGCCGGACGAGGAGGCGATGGAGATCGCGCTGGCGGCGTCGGCGGCCGATTTCGGTGCGTTGTGGATCGGCGAAATGGCCACGTACGACGCCTTTTCGCTCGCCACCGCCGTCGGGGTGCGCGCGCCCGGCATGCGGCTCAAGATCGGCCCGCTGGCCGTCGGCGTACGCGGCCCCGTGACCTTGGCGCTCGGGGTGAGCTCCGTCGCGTCCCTCACCGGCAGCCGGGTGGACGTCGCGCTGGGCGCCTCCAGTCCGGCGATCGTGGCGGGCTGGCACGGCCGGCAATGGGCTCACCACGTGCCCGTGATGCGCGAAACGATCGCATGCCTGCGGTCGATCCTCGACGGCGCCCGCAGCGCGTACGCGGGCCGCTACGTCGACAGCAGCGGGTTTCGGCTGCGCACAGCGTGCCCCGAGACACGAATCGCCTTGGGGGCCTTCGGGCCCGGCATGATCCGACTGGCGGCCCGGCACGCCGACGAGGTGGTGCTCAACCTTGCCTCCCCGGCGCGGGTGGCCGAGGTGCGCACGGTGTTGGAAACCGAGGCCGCCGCGGCCGGGCGCGCCGCTCCGCGCCTGACGGTGTGGGTGCCGGCCGCGTTGGACCCCGGCGGCGCCGCGCTCGGGCAGCTGGCGGGTCAGCTGGCGGTCTACCTCGGCCCGCCCGGCTACGGGGAGATGTTCAGCGCGTTGGGTTTTGACGGCCTGGTGCGAAAGGCCCGCGGGGGCGCGACCCGCCGCGAACTGGCTGCCGCCATACCCGTTCAACTGCTCGACGCGGTGAGCGCCCTGGGCTCCGCCGATCGGGTCGTGGCGCGGCTTGACGCCTACCTCGACGCCGGCGCCGACTGCGTCGCGGTGGTGCCCGCCACGGCCGAAGACCCCGGAGCGCGGGTGCTGCTGCGCGCGCTCGGCTCCCTCACGGAGGTATGAATGCCCGTCAACACCGTATGCCGGCTGGCCGCACGGCCATCCGGTCTGCCCACGCCGTCGGACTGGCAGATCGCCGACGAGCCCGTCGGGAGTCCCTCCGACGGCGAGCTGTTGGTGCGGGTGGAGTACCTCTCGGTCGATCCGGCGATGCGGACCTGGATGAACGCGGGCCGGTCGTATGTGCCACCGGTGCAGATCGGTGAGGTGATGCGCGCCGGTGGCATCGGGCGCGTCGTCGAATCGCAACACCCCGGCTTCGCGGCGGGCGACGAGGTGTACGGCACGTTCGGCGTGCAGCGCTATGCGGTCTCCGACGGCGTCGGCGTGACCACGGTGGACACCACGTTGGCACCGGCCCCGGTGCAGCTCGGCGCGCTCGGCATCAGCGGCCTGACCGCCTACTTCGGGCTGCTCGACGTCGGTCGGCCGCAGCCCGGACAGACCGTCGTCGTCTCCGGTGCGGCCGGATCGGTGGGCAGCATCGCCGGACAGATCGCCCGGATCAGCGGCTGCCGGGCGGTCGGCATCGCCGGCGGGGTGGACAAGTGCCGCTGGCTGGTGGAAGAGCTCGGATTCGACGGCGCGATCGACTACCGGGCCGGTGATCTGCGCGGGCAGCTGAAGACGCACGCGCCCAACGGTATTGACGTCTTCTTCGACAACGTCGGGGGAGAGGTCCTGGAGGCCGCGCTGTCGCGGCTGGCGCGGGGCGCGCGCGTCGTGCTGTGCGGTGCGGTGTCGCAGTACAATTCCGCCGGCGAACTGCGCGGGCTGAGCAACTACATGCAGCTGCTGGTCGCGCGCGCGTCGATGACCGGGTTCGTGATCTTCGACTACGTCGAGCGATATGGCGAAGGCCTTGCGCAACTTGCGGATTGGCTGCGCAGCGGCGAGTTGCATTCCCGCGAACAGGTCGTCCACGGCGATGTCGCCGACTTCCCCGAGACACTGCTGGCGTTGTTCCGTGGTGAGAACACCGGCAAGCTCATCCTCGCGCTCGACTGAGATCCCAGATCCGTTGTGTCTGTTCGCCGACCCCCCGGTCATGGGTCTGCTGAAAGTTGCGTCCGCCGCGGTTGAACGTCGCGACGACCGCGGCGGGCACAGCCGGTTCGAGGAGTGGCTCCGATAGCCAGTCGCAGGGCCGGACATGGACCAGATCCACCGCCGCGGCGCCGTCTTCGGTGTCGTGGAAGTACGGTCCGCAGATCCGACCCAGCCAGAACAGCCGATCAGCGTCGCGGGTCCACACGAACGAGCCCTCGTCTACGGCGATGAAGCGGGCGACCCGGCGAGCCAGTCGATCCTCGTCGCCCTTTCCGCGGCTCAGCCGACCGAATCCGCAGAGGCCGAGTCGCCGTGCGCGTTCGATGGTCGCCGAGGGGTCGACGGCGTCGCTGCGGGATCGCATCGGCGCACGATAAACGGCGGTCATCTCACGCGTCCTGGGGACCGCGCCCGAAACCCGTGTGGCTGCGGATCAACGGCAGTGACGCCATGGTCGCGAATCCGGGCGGGGCGGCGCACACGGCCGACACCGCGTTCAGGGCCTGCATCGCGGTCGCGACACTGGCCGAGCGGACGTGCTCTTCCATACTGGCGGCGCGGGTGAAGCTGGCCAGGCAGAAGAAGTGGGTGCGCATCGACGGGTCGCCCTCGATCGTCAGGGTCCAACCATGTTCGGGTTTCGGCCAATGCCCGGGGTACTCGCCGCCGACCGTCCACAGCGTCTCGATCTCGACCAGTATCTCCCCGCCGCGCCGGCCGGTCCATCGCCACCGCTGCCCGGCGGTCGTGCCGGCGCGCAGCAGATGTTCGAAGATCTGATGGTCGTTTTCGGCCGCAACCGCCTCCACCGTCGCGACCACCTCGTCGAGGTCGGCGTTCAACTCGTCGCCGAGGAACCAGACCTGCTCCTCGAAAATCGCGCTGTTGAATGCGAGGAAATCGCTGGCCGTCGGGCCGATGTGGTCGATCGGTTGGCCAAAAGCCATGTTGTCGAATGTGATCGACGTGCTTTCGTATACCGACCAGTCCGCGCGCTCCTGCAGGGTGATCTTGTCGATGCGGCGGCTCATGCCCGACAGTGCCAGCGGCAGGACTCCCGACAGATTGCCGGGGTTCAGGCCGCTGCCGTGGACGCTGGTTCCGCCCGCCCGGCAGGCGGCGGACAACCGGTCCCGGTCGGCGGGCGAGATGCGACGCGGGTGGAACAGAAACGCCGTGGTGACGACGTTCTTGCCGCCGGCCAACAGGGCGCACACCTCGTCGAAGTCGACGTTGCGCGGCGTGTACAGCACGCAGTCGGCGTCCAGCGCCAGGATTCGCTCGACGTCGGCGGTGGCGGTGACCCCGATGGGCTCGCGCCCCGCCAGGGTGCCGACATCGACGCCATCCTTGTCGTCGGAGTACACCTTGGCGCCGACGACCAGCAAATCCGGCCGGCGGTCGAGGATCGCGGTGAGCATCTCGCTGCCTACCGCGCCGGTGCCCCACAGGATGACGCGAAGCGGCGCTTGTCCAGGCATTTTTCGCACACTACCTCGTCCACCGGCAGGGGTGACGCGATCGTGCGGGGGTTTGATCGGCGATTCAAGGGGAAAACTTCAGCGCGTGTCCCCGGGATCCAGCCATGACTTAGCGGTGCGGATGAGCGAGCTGGCTCGCGCGGCGGCCGTGCCGCGCACCGCCGAAGAGATTCTGCTCGAAGTCACCACCGCCGCGGTCGAGCTGATTCCGGGCATCGACACCGCCGGAATTCTGCTGATCAAGCGGGGCGGAGCGTTCGAGTCGATCGCCGGGACCGACGAGTTGCCGCACCAACTCGACGAACTGCAGCACACCCTCCAGGAGGGGCCGTGCATGGAAGCGGCACTCAACGAGGTCATGGTGAGTACCGACGACTTCCGGCACGAGACTCGCTGGCCTGCTTACTCGGCTGCCGTCCAGCAGCTCGGTGTGCTCAGCGGGTTGTCTTTCCGGCTCTACACCCACGAGCGCACCGCGGGCGCGCTCAACTTGTTCGGGTTCGAGCCGACGACGTGGGATGCCGAGCGTCAGACGATCGGAATGGTGCTCGCCGCCCATGCCGCTGCGGCGATCATGTCCAACCGACACAGCCTGCAACTGCAATCCGCCCTGGCCAGCAGGGACCGCATCGGCCAGGCGAAGGGGATCATCATGGAGCGGTTCGACGTCGACGAGGTGCGCGCGTTCGAGATGCTGCGGCAACTTTCCCAGGAGGGCAACACCCCACTGGTCGACGTCGCGCAACGGGTCGTCGACACACGCGGCAAGCGCTGACGCGCGACCGGGGGGTTGGGTCCGTGCGCCGCGGGGTATCGGCTGAGGTGTGGCTATCGTCGGTTCCCTCGCGCACACCGCCCAGCGACTCGTCTCGATCTATCGACGCACCGGCGCCGATGTGCCGTTCGGGGATCCGCTGCCCTCGCACGGCACCGAAATGGAGGGCTGGTTCTGGCGGCTGTCCGACCCATCTGACGGTCGAGTCGTGGTGGCCCTGTGCAGCTCGAATCGACACCCCGAAGGCGACTGGTCCACGGCGGCCATCGCGCTGCACCCGGGTGGGGTCGTGCGTTCGGCCGCCATCGACGGCGTCAGCGCCGACCGGACGCGCTTTTCGGTGCGGGCTCAAGCGGGAACCGACCTGGTCGACGCCGACCGGGACCGGCTCACGATGGTCATCGGCGACAGCAAGGTGGACCTGAAGCTAACGCGTGAGTGCCCGTGGCCCAAGGCATTCGGCGGAGGGGGGGTCTTCTCATCGGTGCCGTTCCTGAACCAGTACTGGCACCCCTACCGCCTCGGCGGCACCGCATCGGGGACAGTGACGTGCGGTGCCGAGACGTGGGAATTCACCGACGCCACCTTGTACTGCGAACGCAACTGGGGCGCCGGCTTTCCGCTGCGCTGGTGGTGGGGCGAGGCCCATGACTTCGGCGGCGACGACGTGTGCGTGGCGTTCTCGGGAGGCCTGTTGGAGTTGGGCCCGCTGAAGAGGGAGGTCACCGGAGTTGTTGTACGACTCGGGGATCGGGTCCTGCGGATCACGCCGCCCGCGCTGGTGTCGTCGACGTGCGACGGGCGGCGCTGGCACGTCGATGCCCGGACGGCGCGCTACCGGGTCCGGCTGGACGGGCAGGGAACCGGCGCCGGACCACACGTGCTCCCGGTGCCGCTGCCGGGCGATCGTCGCAACATCGACACCGACTACGAATATTTGGGCGGCACTCTGCGCTGCACCGTCCGCGAATGGGGCCGCACCATCTTCGACGGCACGTCCGATCTGGCGGGCCTGGAGATCGGCAGCCGGCCGGGCTGATAGCAATCTCGTATAGTCGAGCTATTCACCGTCCGGCGCAAGCCGGCGACGTCGTCAACAATGGAGCAGGGGATGCACCAGCCTCCCGCGTACGGGTCCCGCGTGATGCGTTGCTGCACAGTGCTTCTGGCTAGCTTGGCGATATTGGGATTGGCCCTCTGTGCGGAGTCGCCGGGCCCGCCGTACCCGATGTCGACCCCCGTGGCCACCACGCTCCCGGCTCAGCCGGCGCTGGCCTCGGATCCGGCGCTGATCGGCGCGGATCTGGCCGCCGACGAGCAGACACTGCGCGATCCGTCGGCGTCGGAAGCGGCGTTGGTGTCCGCGGCACTCCGCCAGCAGGCGGCCTACCGCGCCATCGGCCGGCACCCCGAATGGGACTCGGCCGTGCGAGCGAAAATCCCGCCGTCGCTCATCGGGACGTACGGCCGCAACGTCAGCGCGCGATATCACCTCGCCGCGCTCAACCACGGCGAGGCGAAAGACACGCTGCCCGCCTGGCGGATCCAGCCACCGGCCCCGGCCGACGTGTTGCTCGGCCTGTACCACGAGTCCGAGGCGGCCAGCGGCGTCGCCTGGAACTACCTCGCGGCGATCAACCTGGTCGAAACCGGCTTCGGCCGCATCGCCGGACTGAGCTCTGCCGGCGCGCAGGGACCCATGCAATTTCTGCCCTCGACGTTCGCCGGCTACGGCAACGGCGGCGACATCAACTCGCCGCACGACAGCATCATGGCGGCCGGTCGCTACCTCGCAGCCAATGGCTTCGCCAGCGACCACGATCGCGCCGTCTTCGCGTACAACCACTCCAACGAGTACGTCGGCGCTATCAACGACTACGCCGCGGTGCTGGCCAGCGATCCGGGCGCCTTCGCGGGCTACTACCGTTGGGACATCTACTACTTCACCACGTCCGGCGACGTGCTCCTGCCCGTCGGTTATGCCGAGGGCCAACGGATCCCCGTCGCCGAGTATTTGGCGAGCCACCCGCAGTGAAGGTTTCCTGAGTAGCCTCCAACGATGGCGGGGACGCGATGAGTGCGGGTCTGTTCGGCCTCCTGGACGATGTGGCTCTGCTCGCGCGTCTGGCGGCGGCCAGCGGCCGCGCGACGGCCAAAGCCGCCGGCGTCGTCATCGACGACACCGCGGTGACGCCGCAATACATCCACGGCATCGCGGCCGAGCGCGAGCTGCCCATCATCAAGCGCATCGCCAAAGGGTCCCTGCGCAACAAGCTGCTGCTGATCCTGCCCGTCGCCATGCTGCTCAGTCAGTTCGCGCCGATGCTGCTGAGCCCGCTCTTGATGGCCGGCGCCACGTACCTGTGCTACGAAGCCGCCGAGAAGATCTGGGGCAGCATCCGGGGACATCACGCCGACGAGACGCCGGCCGACGAGGACCAGATGGTGTCCGGCGCGGTGCGCACCGATCTGGTCCTGTCTGCCGAAATCATGGTGATCGCCCTCGACGAGGTGGCCGACGAGTCATTCGTGCCCCGGCTCCTCATCCTGATCGTCGTCGCCCTCGTCCTCACCCTTGTCGTCTACGGCGTCGTTGCGATCGTGGTCAAGATGGACGACGTCGGGTTGAGCCTCACCCACACCACCTCCCGAACCGGGCAGAGGGTCGGTCGGGCGCTGGTCTCCGGCATGCCCACGGTGCTCGCGACCCTTTCGACGGTCGGAACGGTGGCGATGCTCTGGGTGGGCGGCCACATTTTGATTACCGGCTCCAACCGCCTCGGCTGGCACACCCCGTACCGCCTGCTGCACCACCTCGACGATCAGGTTCGCCACGCTGTTCCGTCGATCGGTGACCTGCTGGCGTGGCTGGTCGACACCGGGGTGTCCGCGGCCGTCGGGTTGATCGTCGGAGCCGTGGCCCTCGGGCTGATCATGCCGCTGTCGCTGCTGCTGCGGCGCCGGGGGAAGTGACCGCGCCGTGAAACCGGCGTCACCGGCCCCTGGCCCGGGGCGGCATCAGACGAAGTCCGAGCCGCCGTCGACGTTCACGGTCGCGCCGGTGACGTAGCCGTTGCGCCGCGACGCCAGGTAAGCCGTGATGGATGCGATCTCCTCCGGAAGCCCGGCCCGGCCGAGGTCGCAGGGCTGGTGGAAGTACTTGTCGATCCAGGTCATCACGTCGACCGGGTTGGTGGCATCGAGGCCGTCGGCGGCCAGGATGTCCTTCAGATTCTCGGTGAAGCTGGCCGTCACGATGGTGCCGGGGCACACGCAGTTCACCAGGATGCCATCCTGGGCAAGGCTTTTCGACAGGTTCTTGGTGACGCTGGACAGCGCCGCCTTGGATGCCGTGTAGGCGACGATGCGTGGATTCTGCCGCTGGATGGAGTGCGCGGACAGCGTGACGATGCGCGCCCACTCGGCGGCCCGCAGCAGGGGCAGCGCGGCGCGGATCGAGCGCACCCCCGACATGGTGCCGAGCGCGAAGGTGGCGTCCCAGTCCGCGTCGTCCATCTGCTCGAAGTAGCCGTCGCCCGGGCCGATGGTGTGCACCAGGCTGTTGAGTTGTCCCCAGCGATCCGCAACCGCGGCGAAGCCGTCGGCGATCGACGCGGCGTCGGACATGTCCACGCTGATGCCCACGGCGTCCGGCGCGCCGGCGTCCCGCAACTTCTCCACCGCGGCGTCCAGGCCGGCCCGCCCGCGGGCCATCACCGCCACGCTGGCCCCTTCCGCGGCCAGGGTTTCCGCGATGGCCAACCCCATGCCCTTGCTGCCGCCGGTGACAACGGCTTTCGATCCCGCGAATCCCAGGTCCATCGTGTCTCCTCGTGCTCAGTGTTGCTTGTCGTCCGTTACGCCCAATCCGCGCAGGCAGAACCGGAGCACCCGATCGCGAACTTCGCCGTGTTCGGAATCGCCTGTTGCCCATTGCCGTTCGGTACCGGCCCACACCACGCCCTGGATGGCTTGCGCGTCGACGTGCGGATCGATGCCGTGAAACACGCCCTCGTCAACCCCGCGCCGCAGCGCTTCGATGAGCGGCTCGAGCATCTGGGCGTAGGCGGGCGCAATCAGTTCGGGCGAGGCGAACATCTGCGATTGCGCCTCGAGGGAAAGATGCCGCAGATCGGACTTGAGGTTCTCGTCGAACGCCAGGTCGAGTCGCCCGTCGATCCAGGCGGCCACCGCCTCGACGGGGGTGGCGGCGTTGGCCATCTTTCTTCGCAGCCGCTGCATTTCAACGCGCGCCATGTCCAGGAAGAGCGCCGCGACCAGCTCGTCCTTCGATTCGAAATGACGGTAGAACGCGCGCGTGCTGAGCTGCGCGCGATCCAGCACGGCAGCGATGCTCAGCCCCCGGACTCCTTGCTCACGAACGGATTTCGACGCGGCGGTCAGGATGGCGCGACGCACGTCGGGGTCGGGCGGGCGCTTGTCCCGTCGCCGCGTGGCCGGCCGCGTCATGCGCTCGCGTCGTAGGCGCGCAGGTACTCCGCGAACCGGTCTCGGACGCCGTCCGGCGTCAGGCCGTAGTCGGCCAGGTCGTAGTCGTGGGCGCCGCGGGAGCCGGGTTTGTGCTCGGCGGCCCACCCTTCGACCGAACGGACGGTGTCGTCGGTGAAGTCCAGACCCAGGGTTTCGTAGGTGGTTGCCAACGTGTTCACCGGGTCGGTCTGGAGATCGGCGAAGGCCACATCCGCGAACCGGTCATCACCGACCCGCTTGCGGAAGTTCATCGCCCGGCGCACGGCCTCGGCCCAGCTGTCCAGCTGTTCCGCGCCGAGTTCTTCGGGGTCGTCACGGTCGCTACTCCAGCTGCGCACGTAGCGGATGAGGCTGCAGACCGAACCCATCACTTTGGCCGGATCGCGGTGGCTCCACATGAATTTGGCGTTGGGGTAAGCCTCGACCAGGGCGTCGAGGGCGAACATGTGCACCGGAGTCTTGAGGTGCCACAGGACCGGCGGACAGTGCCACTGCAGCAGCTTGAGCACCCGCCGATGGAACGTGTAGGTCTCGCGCATGTCGCAATCCATCAGCCACGCAAGATAACCGGGGACCCGCACCACTCCGTCGAAATGGAAGGTGCGAAAACTCATGCCCATCAGGTCCTGGCATTCGGTCGGGGCCGTCGCCTCGGAGTTGTAGAGCGTCTTCATCAGCGGGAACATGTCGTGCAGCATCTTCAGGCCCGCTTCGGCCTGCGCGATCCGCGGATCGGTGTGCTGGGTGGCGGCCTCGGGCGGCGGTGTCGGAGCCTGTGACTCCCACATCCGCAGCGAACGGAACTGCGGGTCGGCGGCCACCAGTTGGCTCAGGGCCGTGGTCCCGGTGCGGGGCAGTCCGATGACGAAGACCGGTCCGCCGACCGCCTCGTCGTCGATTTCGGGGTGCCGAGCGTAGGCGTCCTCGATTTTGAGGCGCTGGATTAGGGCGTTGCTGAGGGTGGCGTGCTGGATGACGTTGCCCATTTCGGACAGCCCGGCTTCGGTGTTCAACGCCTCGACGGTGCGTTCCAACCCTTCCCGATAGTAGGGGGAGCCGAAGTCCTCGAGGCCCGTCGCGGCCCGGGCGCCGTCCTCAAGTTGGTCGGCCGAAAACGTCATCTTCCGAACCTTTCCTGTACCGCGCGGCGGCGCCGCGCGAGTATTGCCTGCCGTTCGTCGGGGGTTACTGTCGCGGTATCGGCGGGCAGGGCCGCGGCGATGTCGTCGAACGACACCAGTCGGGTGGTCGGGGTAGGAGCCGTGGCGGTGCGCACGCAGCGCAGGATCATCGGGCCGTTGCTGAACCCCGCTGTGTCCAGCCAATTCGCGATGCCGGGGTCGCGTGCCGACAGCACGACCCGGACCAGCCCGTCGGCATCGACGACGGCCTGCTTGGCGTTGAGGCTGGACTGGTGGCGGCCGTAGTGGATGGTTTCCCACCACGGGTTGCCGAGCGAATAGCTCCAATACACGCCCTCGGGCGGCTCGACTTCGAGGATCAGCGCCTCGTCGGGGCCGAGCTCCCAGCGGCCGATGACGGGCCGGTTCTCCGCGGCCGCGCCCATCGCGCTCCGATCGATCGCGGGCAGGAAGCCGTTGGCCGGCGCCGCCGCTCCGAACTGCAGGAAGAACTGCAAGTTGTCCTGCACGAAATCGCCGAGCGCGATCAGTTGCCGGGACAACGCCACGTCCGGGGCCGGAGTGCCGGCGGGGCCGCCGCCGCCGGCCGGCGCCGGCTCGCCGAGGCGTTCGATGTGCAGCGACGACGGCGTCTCGGTGTCCCAGTCGTAGAAGAAATGCCGCACCGTGAGGGTGGGGTTAGCCCCGTCGAGGCGCATCCAGTTGCCGTCCCGCTCGTCGGCGGACAGCACGACCTCGAAGTTGCCGTCGGCGTCCACCTCGAGTTCGTCGACCAATTCGTTTGCGGTCGAGACGATTCCGTTCATCGTCTGCAGTCCGACGTAGCGGGCTGTGCCGCGGTTGCCGAACAACCGGTAGCTTTCACCGCCGCGCATGGTCGCCCGGGTGTAGATGCAGTCCGGGCACTCCATACCCCAGGTGACGATGTCGTCGGTGCTGGTGCGTCGCACCGCCAGCATCGGGTCCGGATCGGCGCGTAGCGCCTCGTCGATTCCGGCCGCCAGCAACACCAGGAGGTGCCGGATACCCCCGGTGAAGTCGAGGCGATTCCGGTTCACCGGGTCGGATTCGACCAGCTGCGAGGCACTTTCGAGCCGGCGTGTCAGATGCGACCACGCCTGCGGCAGGTCGGCATCGCCGTCGGGGTGGGGGGACAACGACGCTTCGGCGATGGAGAACGGCAACCACGCCATCGGGCGCTCTGTCACGGCCACCTCGCCTCCTGCGCGCGTTATCTGAGAATATTGTTTTCACTTAACGCGGAATCACTATGTCTGCCGACCGGCGAGGTTGTCAATGCTGTGTCAGCGATACTGCCGGCAGTACGCGTCGATGGAGGTGTTCACGAAGTCTTGGGCGTGCTCGGCGAGGAAGGAACCGGCGGCTTGCTGTTGTTGGCGGAAGCTGTCGATCTCGATTGTCAGAGGCACCCCACGACGCATGTCCTCGCAGACCTGCTTGCCGGTGGCGGTCGCCTTGTCCGGCTCGAGGCCCGCCATGCCCTTTTCTTCGAGAGCCTGCATGAACGCCTTGTCTTGGTCCGGTGTAGAGACCAGCGGGGCACTGCTCGTTGGAGCAGCCGACGCGCTCGAGGTTGCACTTTGCGGCGGCGCCGCCTGCTTGGGAGTCTTCTCCGACCCCAACGCCCAGTTCCCCAAGGCAATCGCGCCCGCGAGCACCAGACAGCCCGCCACCAGCAAACTGGCGATGCGCAGTGTCGTCCCCCACGACTGGTTTTCGACGGCTGGCGGGCGCCGGCCCTGGGGTGTTTCCTCGCGGACTTCCTCGGGGAGTTCGTCGCCGCCGAGGACATCGCCGGTCGACCAGGCGAGCTCGACCTTTTCGGTGGGCCGGGCGTTGGGCACCGCGGTGGTCTGGCCCTCGTTGATCGGGGCCGCAACGGTATAGCCGTCCAGCGAGGCAGCGACAGTCGGGTCGGAGGGGCGCCGTTCCCGATCGGGCATGAAGGACATGTTAGCCGCTCACGCCCCATAGCCGCGCCGACTGGCTGTGGGCCGGGTCAAGTCAAGTGGCGGTCGCGCCACCGGGCGAAGCGATTCGTCGGCAACTGGATCGCCGCCATCACCGAACTCATCGACGACGCCACCGACTTTGCGTGGGTCCTGGGCTCGTCGGCGGGAACCGCGGGAGCGTCCCCCTCCCACCAGGTGGGCTCCAACAGCGCCGACGTCACCGGGATCGCCTTCTCGACGCTGTCACGACCCCACTTGCCCGCGCGGTCGATGGCCGCGGCCGACGGCGCCAGGTTGATCGGCGAGAGCGTGCGCTGGAACCGGACCAGGTGGTCGGCGTAGGGCGCGTTGCGCAGCATCTGCAGCTGGATCGCCTGCAGGATCGGGGCGAGCCACAGGTGCCGCGAGTCCCATTGCGGGTGAAAGCAGTCGAAGGCGAGATAGCACGCGTTGCGGGTGCCCAGCTTTCCGTCGCGGACCCGCTTCCACGCCAGCTCGACGGGGACGTTGCTCGCCGCGCCGCCGTCGACCAGCGCCGCGACGTCCTTCTCCGCGCACAGGTCATCCAGCATCGGGATCATCCGCGGGTCGCTGGTCTCGTGGTGCAGCACGCCGGGGATGGCCGACGAAAATGACGCCGCATCAACGACATTGAGGTCGCGGGCGGGATCGTCGCCGCTGATCACGATCGGCTTGACCACCCGCACGTCGATGAACGCCGACACCTGCCACATGCGTGCGCCCACCCGCGGGCCGATGCCGATCGGAATAAAGGGCAGCGACCGCCCCTGCAGCGCGGCCAGTTCGGGATGGCGGAACTTGGATGGCAGCGCCGCATAGGGCTGCTTGCGAACGCCGGCGACCACCACGTCGAAGGGGATGGCCAGGTCGGACATGCGCATGAGTTCGCCGTCCTCACGGCTCAGCAGCGCGCGGGCGAACTGGTCGAAGCGCAGCGCGAACAGGCCCGCCAGGCCGTGCCGGCGGCGCACCCGCTCGGGTCCGATGATCGCGCGGTAGGACACCGTCTTCGCCCAGTCGACGTACTCCTCGATCGGCACCGGCAGCGTGCGGGCGACCAGACTGCCGATGATCGAGCCGAATGACGACCCGATCATGTAGTCGGGCACCTGCCCGGCCTGCACCAGCCGTTGCATGCCGCCGATGTAGACGAAGCCGGCGCCGCCGCCACCGCCCAGGACCGCGACCAGCTTCTTGTAACCGACCTCGGCGTCGAGTTCGGCGGGGGAGAAGTCGTTCCCGTGGCGCTCGATGAGCACCTGCCGCTGGTCGTTCTGGTCGTCGACCAGGGTGTCCAGCGCGTCGCGCGCCGTCTTGAGGGCGGTGATCGGGTCGCGCTCCTCGCGCAACGGTCCGTATAGCGCGTCGGTGACCCGGGACCGCCACGGGGCCACTTCGGCGCCGACGGCAATGTCGCCGCGCCCGCGGCTTCCACACGGACCCGCCGCGCCCGGCTCGAAATCGTCGAGCCTGACGAAGTTGAGGATGTAACGCAGCCTGCGCAGTTCCTCGGCGCTCAACACGTCCGGCGTGGACAGGTTGAGCCGGATCAGCCGATTCTCCATCCGCTGCAGCAGCAGGGCCGGCTCGGCATTCGGCAGGTCGACTGTCTCGGGCGTCTCGCCGCTGTCGGAGGCCGCCTCCTCTTCGGCGTACTCCTCGGCTTCCGCTTCGACTTCCTCTTCGGCTTCCTCGATGAGCTCGAGGGTGGACTCGCGCCGGCTCAAGCGGCTGCGCAGTGCGTCGGGGAACGGGTTCCGCATGGTGCCTCAAGCCTCTCACGTCGATCCGGCGTAGCGTCTACCCATGATCGGACGACTGCTGAACCACCAGGTCAGCATCGGAGCCCTGATCGAGCTGGCGTTCTGGTTGGCCATTCCGTATCTGTGCATCGGGCTGGCCTGGACGGTCGTGCACCCCGAACAGATGCACCAGATCCAGGACCGGCTGGAAAAGGTGACGCCGGTCGGCTCTGACCTCGGGGCATTCGGACTGATGACGGCGTTCTGGCCGGCCTCGCTACAGATCGCGAATGCGTGCCCATAGCCCTGATCGGGCAGGCTAGGCTCCGGCCATGTCGATAGACCGTGCCGCGCTCGTCGCGGGCAGCATCCGGCTCGCCTCGGGCGTCTCATTCCTGGTCGATCCGCTGCGTGCCAACCAACTATGGGGCGCCGACGCCGAGGAGTCGTCGCCGACGGCGCGGCTGCTGCTGCGGTCGATGGGCTACCGCGACGCGTTGATCGGCGGGCTGCTGCTGGCGTCGGGGCTGCGTGGCAGGAACACCCGCGGCTGGTTCCTGGCGTCCGCCGGCGCGGACGCCTCCGACCTGCTCGGCGGGATGAGCGTGCACGACGAGATGAAGCGCTCGCAGCAGATCGTCGGCCTGGGCGGAGCGATCGTTGGCATCGGCGTCGGGTTGTGGGGCGCCGCGCGCCGGACAACGGGAGCCGGTCAGGGCGCGCAGGTGGTTACTGGCGCAACCGCGGAAGCACGTCGCTTTCCCAGGCGCTGAAGAAGCCTTCCATGTCCGGCCCGATCTGCTGCACGTACACCTCGTCGACACCAGCGTCAAAGTAGGCGCGGACCTGGGCCGCGTGCTTGTCGGGGTCCGGCCCGCACGCGACTGATTCCGCAACCTTGTCCGGGGCCACCAGCGACATCAGGGCAGCGAAATCCTTTGGCCGAGGCAGAATTTGCGCGGATTGACCCGGCAAGGCCTCGTTGGCCCACAACCGGTGCGCCACCTTGAGGGCGGCATCGGAATCGCGGTCCCAGCTGACCTTGGTGCCCGCCTGTACCGGCTTGTCGCCGCCGCCCGCGTCTCGGAAGGTCTGCACCAAGTCGGCTTCGGGCATCGCCAGGCAATACCCGTCGCCTACTCGCCCGGCCAGCCGCGCGCCCTGCGGGCCGAATCCGGACACGTAGATCGGTACGGGCTTATCCGGACAGGTGTAGATGCGCGCCTCTTGAACCTCGTAGTGCTTGCCGTGGTGACTGACTTCGTCGCCGGCATGCAGCAATCGGATCACCTCGATCGCCTCCTCGAGCATCTCTTGGCGGACGCCGACCGAGGGCCAGCGATCACCCAGAACATGCTCGTTGAGCGCTTCGCCGCTGCCCACGCCGAGGATGAAGCGACCCTCCAGTTGGACTGCGGCCGTAGCGGCAGCGTGGGCGATGATCGCCGGATGGATGCGGATCGTCGGGCAAGTGACCGCTGTCGTCACCGGCAACGACGTCACCTGCGACAGGGCGCCGATCACTCCCCAGACGAACGGGCTCTGACCCTGCTCGTCGTTCCAGGGATGGAAATGATCAGAGATCCACAGTGCCTCGAAGCCGGCAGCTTCGGCGCGCTTGGCCTGGTCGATCAGTTCCGCCGGGCCGAATTGTTCGCACGATAAGAAGTATCCGATAGTCGCCATCGCGGACGGTTACCCGCTCACCGCCCGGTCAGACAGATACGGCGGTGTTTATTGGCTGCGAATCGGGGAACGCGATGGCGTGCCGGCACCGGAACTTGACCCCGTGACCTCAGCGCCAAGCGAATCGCCTTGCCGTCAGCAGGGTTTCGCCCCGCTGGGCAACCTGCCGCAAGGACTCAGCCATCTGGCGCTAATCGGCGCGGCGTTGGATCTGCAGACCTGATGTGCGGCAAGGCCTTTAGCCGCCGTTGTTGCCTGAGTCACCGCAGGCCCGGCCGCGGGCGCGTACACTCAGCGCATGCGATTCGGGGTACTGACGTTTGTCACCGACGAAGGCATCGGCCCGGTGGAGCTGGGCGTGGCGCTCGAGGAACGAGGGTTCGAGTCGCTGTTCGTCGCCGAACACACCCACATCCCAGTCGACACGAAGACGCCGTACCCGAGCGGTGGTCCGATTCCGCGTAAGTACTTCCGCGCGTTGGATCCGTTCGTGGCGTTGACGGCCGCCGCGGTGGCCACCACGTCGTTGGTCGTTGGCACCGGAATCGCGTTGATCCCCGAGCGGGACCCGATCATCACCGCCAAGGAGGTGGCCTCCCTCGATCTGGTTTCGCAGGGGCGTTTCCGCCTCGGCGTCGGAGTTGGGTGGCTGCGCGAGGAACTGGCCAATCACGGCGTCGACCCCGCGGTGCGCGGGCGGGTGACCGACGAGCGGTTGGCCGCGATGGTCGAGATCTGGACACAGGAGCGGGCCGAATTTCACGGCAAGCACATCGATTTCGACCCGATCTACTGCTGGCCCAAGCCCGTGACGAAGCCCCACCCACCGCTCTACGTGGGCGGGGGACCGGTGAACTTCAAGCGCATCGCCCGACTGAACGCGGGCTGGATTGCCATCAGCCCATTGCCGGAACTGTTGGCGGTTGCGCTCGAGGAACTGCGTGCGGTCGCCGGTGACGACGTGCCGGTGACGGTGTGTCAATGGGGCGAGGACCAGACGGCGAAAGCCGTTGCGGGCTATCGGGATCTCGGAGTGGAGCGGGTTCTGCTGGATCTGCCCACTCAACCGCGCGACCAGACGCTGCGCCGTCTCGACGCGATGGCAGCCGACCTCGCGCAGCTGGGCTAGCGCCGTCAGCGGCGGATCGTATCGACCGTCCACCTCGGCAGAAACGGTGCGCGGGTGAGGAAGTGGTCGCCTTGCCCGATCTTGCGCAGCAGCACCTGCGTACGCAGGATGCAGCAGCCCATCCGCACCATGGCGAAGATCTCATACCAGCCCAGATCGACAAGGCTGCGGCCAATCATGTTCTCGTAGCGCCGGATAACCCGCTCGCGGGCGTCGAATCCCGGCAGCTCAGGATCGAGGTCGAGGCCGTTGACCTCCAACGTCTGCCGCCGGGTGGCCAGCCACCAGGCGAAGTCGGTCTCGGCTGGACAGACGCAGGCCTGTTCCCAGTCCAGCGCCCCGACGAGCCCACCCCAGTCGTCGAAGATCGCGTTGGACAGCCGGGCGTCGTTCCAGCAGACCGCCAGCGGACCGGTTTCCTCGGGTTGGCGCCGCACCAGCCAGTCGAATGCCTCCGTCATGAGGGCGGGCACCTTGTTGTCGGTGCCCCAACTCACATAGTCTCGCCACCAGGACAATTCGGCCGAGACGCCAACCCCAGCGGGCCGCTGCAACCAGGCGGTGCCCTCGATAGGAACACGCTGCAGGTCGGCCAGCGTCTCGAGGAACGAGTCGTGCACGCGCCGCTGTACTTCCGGCCCGGCGTCGTGCAGCCATCCCCGCGTGGCGTACGACGTGTCCGACGGCGTATGCCCGGCAATCCGCGGCATCACCAGAAACCTTGAGCCGATCCACGATTCGTCCGGCTCGTAGTGGATCGGTGACGGGGTCGCGATCCCGTGCTCGTGCAGCAGATTCTGCGTGCGGGTCTGTGCGTCCAGGTTGTACGCCGGAAAGATGCCGCCACCGGCGGGCGGGATCCGGACGACGTACTCCGTGCCGGCACCGTCCATTTCGGCGGTGAAGACCAGGCTTTCGCTGGACCATCCAGCGGCGCGGTTGGCCGCGCGCAGATCCGAAACCGCGGTCCTGCGGCCGAACCTGTGCTCGAACCACGACTCGAGTTGCTCTCGGGTGGCGGCCAGATCGCGTTGCACGAGGGCGATGCCTGCCATGCGAGCAAGATTTACACAGCGCGGGCCCGATGTAAAGAATCCGGTGTTTACGTTTCGCTAGTCCTATGTAATACGCTGGTCGGGTGACCGCGCCCCTGACGTTCGGCGACATCGACGATGCGACGCTACCGCTGGCGGTGCTGGTGCACGGCTTTCCGGACACGCCCAACACGTGGCGTTACCTGGGGCCCGACCTCGCCTCGCGCGGATACCGCGTCGCGGCGCCGTGGTTGCCGGGCTACGCCGCAGCGGTGTCCGCGCCCGTGAGCGTGGGCACCTATGTGCGTCACATCCTCGAGACCCGTCGCGCATACGCGGGTGACGAGCGCGCGATCCTCGTCGGCCACGACTGGGGCGCCCACGCGGGATACGGAGTGGTCGCGACGGACCCGACGGCCTTTCGGCGATTCGTTGCGCTGGCGGTTCCGCCGATCGCCGCGTTGACGGCCGGCCTATTCGGCTACGCCCAACTCAAGCGCTCGTTCTACATCTGGTTGATCCAGCAGGTCGGTCTCGCCGAGGCCGCATTGCTGGCCCCGGGTTTCTGGGAGGGGCTGTGGCGGGACTGGTCGCCGGGCCACGACCCGCGCGCCGACGTGGCTGACCTGCAACGATATCTGACGCCCGAGAACATCGCCGACGTCATCTGCCCCTACCGGGCCTCGTTCAATCCGGAGTTCGCGGACCCGGAGGCGGGGGCCGAGGCCGCCGCCACGATGCAGCCGCCGCCGGTGCCGACGCTGTATCTACACGGAGCCGACGACGGTGCCATCGGTGCGGAGTTGCTCGTCGATCTGGCCCCGCACCTGCCCACCACCGGGTCGGCCTTCGAAATCATCGATGGCGTAGGGCATTTCCTGCACCTCGAGCAGCCCGAGCTGGTCGCGGCCAGGATCGCGGACTGGCTCGACGGCTAGGCGACTCCAATCCGGCGGCGTGCCGCAGTTCGGCCAGGAATTGCCCGGGAGTGCCGCCGCCGATCATGTAGTGGCAGACGGCAATCCGGACTACGGCGCTGGCTGCGACGTCCCCGTCGTCGGTGCCGATGATGCGCGCGATGCGCTCCTGCATGACCGGCAGCACCCGCTTCATCTGGAACAGCACATGATCGGGCTCGGTGTCGGCCAGCGATCCCAGCGAGTACGTGCTCTGGAAGTCGACGATGAACTGCAGTGCGGCGTCAAGCCTGGCGGCGCCGCTCAGCCCGGCCATGGCGGCCGCGATGCCGGCATCGAAATTGTCCTGCTCGTAGAGTCCGAACGCCTCCAGCAGTCCTTCCTTCGTGCCGAAGTACCGGTACACCGTCGGGCGCGAGACCTTCGCCTCGGCGGCCACGTCGGACAACTGCAGCCGGCGGCGGCCGCTGCGGGCGAGCACGACGAACGTCGCGGCCAGGATCCGCCGTCTCGTCGACGACTCGGCCTCCGCGAAGGAACGAGAAGCCACATCGCGTACTTTACATCTCGGAGGCCAAATGTCACACTCTGACGGATGGCCCAACCTCGTCGGTCTCTCCTGTGGCAGCCGGCAAACCCGACCTTCAGCAGGTGATCGCAGTGCTGTCAACGAATTACGGCTCGCTGGTGCCCGAGGATGAACTCCTGACCCATCAGATCGTGGATACCTTTGCGACGGTGAGCCAATCGGATCCGTCGTGGACGGAGAAGATCTGGACCATCGCGCACGCGCGGGACAACTCGCTGCAGGTGGTGCTGGGGATCGGCAAGTACACCAACCGGGGCGTGTTCGACGGCGCGGCCGGCGTGTGCCGCGGAACCGAGCAGTGGACCGTGCGCGCGGGGCGGCGCCTCTCCAGCGACCCGGCGGGCACGTCCGTCGGGCCCATTCACTACCGCGTCGTCGAACCGCTGCGGGCGATCCGGGTCAGCCTCGACGCGAGCGAACACGCCCCGATCTCGTTCGACGTCGTCCTGCGCGGCACGTTTGACGCCGCGCTGGAAGACCCGTGGCCGGATCGCAGCCCGGACGGGTACCGGGTCACCCACAATGTGTTGCGCTACCACCAGATTGGCGTCGCGTCCGGCTGGGTGGAATGCGACGGCGTGCGCACCGCGATCGACGACGACGAGTGGATCTGCATCCGCGACCACTCCTGGGGGCTGCGACCCGGCGTCGGCAAGCCGATACCGGGCCTGCCGCGCGGCAGCCGCAAGATCAAGCAGATGTTCATGACCTGGCTGCCGATGACGCTGACCCGGGCCGACGGCTCCGCGTATTCGCTGTTCGTCTTCTACCAGGAGGAGCGTGGCGACGGATTCACCGAGATCCGTTGTCAGGCAGAGCAACAGAATGCCGACGGCACGTCGCAGCGGTTCACCTGCGTCGAGCAGGACCTGTACTTTCAGGACGACAACCGTCGACTCACCCACGGCACGATCACCCTGATCGATTCCGCCGGGTCGAGGCGCCCCCTGACCATCACCGCCGCCGGCCCGACGGGCTTCCACCTCGGCACCGGCGGCTACTACGGCTGGAACGACTGGGTGCTGGGCCAGTGGGTCGGCGATCTGAAGGTCGAGGGCAACCACGTCACCGACTGTGACCACCCCGCGAACGCGCGAGAGTTGCACCAGCTCAGGGACCTGCTGGTGCGCGTCGAGGACCCCGTCGGGGGCGGCAGCGGCCTGGGCAACGCGGAAACCTTTGCCCTCGGCGCGTTTCCCGACCGCGGACTGACCGCGGAGAATTCGTTCCTGTGAGTCAGGTGCCGCAGAAGGTGCGGTAGACGCCGAAATCCTCGGGCGCCGGCAGGGCATACCGCTCGAAGCCTTCTCGTTCCGTGAACGGCGCCCGCACCGCCTCCACGAGCCGTTCGAACGGACCGAGATCCCCGGCCGTCGCCGCCGTCAGGGCCTCCTCGACCAGGTGGTTGCGCGGAATGTATACCGGATTGACGCGGTCCATCGCGTCGGCGTCCGGCCCCAGGGCCCGCCAGCGCGAGATCCAGTCGGCGAAGCCAGGCTGATCGAATTCTGTTTCACCGCGGGCGGTTTGGCTCAGCCGGCGGAAAAACGAGGTGTAGTCGACGCGGTTTTCCTTCAGCAGGCCCAGTAGCTCCTCCGCCACTGCAGGGTCGGCATCCGGCGGCAACCCGAGCTTGGCGCGCATGCCGGACGACCATACGTCGTCGTACCCGGACCGAAACGCGCCGAACGCCTGCTCCGCGAGCGCGACACCCTCCTCGAGGTTGTCGGCGAGCAGCGGCAGCAGCGCCTCGGCGAACCGGGCGAGATTCCAGCCGGCGATGGCCGGCTGGTTGCCGTACGCGTAGCGCCCCCAGTGGTCGATCGAACTGAATACCGTGTCGGGGTCGTAGGCCTCCATGAAGGCGCACGGCCCGTAGTCGATGGTTTCACCGGAGATCGTCATGTTGTCGGTGTTCATCACCCCGTGGACGAAGCCGGCCAGCATCCAGCGCGCCACCAGCGCAGCCTGCACCCCGGCCACCGCCTCGAACAGCGCCAGGTAAGGGCGCTCCGCCTGTGCCGCGCCGGGATGGTGGCGCGCGATCGCGTGGTCGGCCAGGCGCCGCAACAGGCGCAGGTCACCGGTGGACGCGGCGTATTGGAAACTCCCCACCCGCAGGTGACTGCTGGCGACGCGGACAAGCACCGCGCCGGGAAGTTCCGTCTCGCGCTGCACCGGGCGCCCCGTTGCGACGACGGCCAGGGATCGGGTGGTCGGGATCCCCAGCGCGTGCATCGCCTCGCTGACGACGTATTCGCGGAGCATCGGTCCCACCGCGGCAAAGCCGTCGCCGCCGCGCGCGAACGGCGTCGCCCCGGAACCCTTGAGGTGGATGTCGACCGCACGACCGCCGGGGCCGTCGAGCTCGCCCAGCAGCAGCGCGCGACCGTCGCCGAGTCGCGGGACGAAGCCGCCGAACTGATGTCCCGAGTAGGCCTGCGCTACCGGGGTGGCGCCGCTGGGGACCAGGTTGCCCACCAGGAAACGCAGCCCGTCGGGACTCCGCAGCCACGCTGCGTCGAGGCCGAGTTGGGCGGCCAGCGGATCGTTGAGGGCGAGCAGCCGAGGTTCGGTGGCCGCCTCAGCCCGCCACTCGACGGCCATCTCGGGCAGGTCGGTGGCAAAGCGCTTGTGCAGAACAGTGACGCTCACTCGATCCAGAGTACGTCGGGCTAGCCGACTGCCTGCTGGATCAGATCGCGCGCGCGGTCGAGCATCGAGGCGAACGGCCCGACGGCGAAATTGAGCTTCGCCGATTCCACTCCGGGGTGCGGCCGGGTGGGCGCGATGGCCTCCGCGACCCGTACGGCGGTCCCCATCCGCTTGAGTTCGGCGGCGTCGAGTTCCCTTTGCAGTTTCGGAAATTCGTCGCGCTCTTCTTGCTCCGCGTGCTCCAGCACGGCATCGCGCAGCTTGCTGAGTTCGTCGATGAACTGCTGCGAGGTGATGTCGAGCTTCTCGATCTTCGACAGCTGTTCCTTCGCGTCGTGCTCCTCCTTGAGCAGCGCGTCGACGATCTCGTCGCCGGCCCGAAAGTCGCGGCGGACGCGGGGGTGCACCAGCATCTCTTCGGCTGTCTCATGGACGGCCAGCAGTTGGCGCAACTCGATGAACGGCTTTTCGCGGGCTTCGGGATCCGACGCGAGCAGCACCTCGTCGAACATGTCCTCGATGAGGTTGTGTTGGGCTTTGAGGAATGCGACGACTTCGTCGGGCGACTCGATGAGCATCTCGCTCATGGGCGATACACCTCCTGAGAGGGGGGTAGAGAAACGCGGGCTGTGGGCTGTGCACCGCTTTCGGCCGCATACCCTCAAGCAGGTTCGCTAAAACGCTTGCCGCACTGCTACCAGGCGCTCCACCTCGTGCAGATCGTAGGGCGCGCGCAGGCCGAGGATCAGATGGTCGGCTCCGGCATCGACCAGGGAACGCATCAGGTCTGGGTCCGCCTCGTGGATCCACACCGTGCGTTCGATCTCGCGGGGATCCCTGCCTATCTCCTCGCACCATCGGTCGAGGACGGCGGTTTTGACGCGAACCGTTTCGGCGTCCCCGTAGCCGTTCCACATGTCCGCGTATTGCGCTACCAGTCGCAGGGTGCGCCGTTCGCCGTTGCCTCCGATCAGCAGCGGCAACCGGCCGATCGGTCCCGGCTGCAGCCGCCCAAGTCGGCGGCGAATGCGAGGCAGCGCTTCGGCAAGCCCATCGAGTCGCTGCGCAGGGGTCCGCACCGGGTAGCCGTATTCGGTTTCGTCCTTTTCCATCCACCCCGCCCCGACACCCAGGACGGCCCGCCCGTCACTCAGGTGATCGAGTGTGCGCGCCATGTCGGCGAGTAGATCCGGATTGCGGTAGCCGCAGCACGTCACGAGCATGCCGATCTGCGAAACGCGCCGTGTTGTCACCGCCATTGCCGCGAGGATCTGCCAGCCCTCGAAGTGTGATTCGTCGGGTGCGCCATACAGCGGCGGGAAGAAGTGGTCCCAGGTCCACAGGCTGTCGACGCCCAGCTCGTCGACGCCCTGCCAACCCGTTTTCAGGGCAGCCATCGTCGTGTTCTGCGGATGAATCTGTACGCCGACCTTTACCATCACATGCCAGCATGGCCTATCGCCGGAATGGCGGAATCGACGGGTGGGCCCACCACGGTCTAGAGGCCAAATCGCCGCAATACGCGCGGGCCCATGCCTTTTGACGTGCGCTCGGGTGGCTGTCGGTGCGCGTAGGGCCACGGCTGATGGCGCTCCGGCACCGACGACGCGCGCTGTTGCTTGAGCTGCATCCGCAAATGCGCACGCAGCTCATGCAATTCGGGATCGGTCCAGCGGTTGACGGCCTCGTAGGGATCGGCCGTCAAATCGTAGAGCTCCCACTGGTCGTCGAGCGGATCGGTGCGATAAGCCTCGCCGCCAATGCCATTGGTGGCCAAGTGCCGGACGCCCGGCTCGGTCCAGGTGGCCGGGTCGTCGAAGGTGCGGACCAGCTTCCACAGCCGGCCGTCCACCTTGACCACCAGCCCCTCGAAGTTGGCGGCGACGTGTGCCGGCACCCTAATACGCAGTGGTGCAGGAGGATTCGAATCGCGACCCAGTTGCCGGGCGAACGCCGAAGCGCCGGTGTCGCCTTCGAGGACGTTGTCGCGGGTCATCAGGTAGATGGCCCGGTGCTCGTCTGCCGGGGCGCCGTCCACCACGGGCATCAGGTCGCGCCCCGGCAGCGGATGGACCTCGGAGAACCGCTCGGCCAGACTCGCGGCCACCACGTCGACGTCGACGCCGGCGGCCCCGAGCAGCGTCGGCACCAGGTCGACGTGCGACGTCGGCGCGTCGATCGTGCGCGCCCGCGTGGCGTTCTGGCCGACGCGGGCAACGACGAACGGCACCCGGGTGGCCTCGTCGTAGAGGTTGAACCACTTTTGGTGCAGCCCGCCGTGCGCCCCGAGCAGGTCGCCGTGGTCGGAGGTGCGCACCAGCAGTGCGTCAGCTGATCCGCCTTCGGTGACCGCGCGGCGCACCCGGTCGATCGGCGCGTCGACCTCAGCGTGCAGCCGGTAGTAAAGGTCCCGGTAGCGCTGCGCGTTGCGCCGGTAGGTGCGGCCGACCACCGGCGCGGGGCCGTATCCGGAGTAGTACGCCTCGCGGAAGGCGATCTGCGCGGCCGGTTTGGTGGCGAGGTCTTCGTCGGCGGTGGGCGCCGGCGGTACGTGCGGCGGGTCCAGCGGCCCGGGCTGCAGCGGGCTGCGCCGCACCCACGCCGGAAAGAGCACGATGTCGTGCGGGTTGACGAAGCTTGCCACCAGCAGGAACGGGCGCATTGCCGCGGTGTCACCGGCCCGACGCCGCGCATACCGCTCCTTCAGCCAGGCGACCACACGGTCGGCGATCAGCGGGTCGCGCCGCAGGCCGCTGTTGGCGTTGCCGGCGCCGTGGGGTTCGGGTCCCACCCAGCCGGAGAAGCCGTACGGGGCGAGCGGGTCGGCGTCGAGATAGCGCTGGACGGCGGCGGGGTCGACGACGCCGTCGTCGTCGTTGGTGGCCAACGAACCCCCCGTTTCGGGGTCGTGCAGGTCGGCGTGCGAGATGTGCCACTTGCCGTCGTAGTGGGTGTCGTAGCCGGCCGCGCGAAACCAGTTGCCCAGCGTCGGCACCTCGCCCGCGCGCAGCCAGCGCAGCCGCGAATCGTCGAACCGCTTGCCGATGCCGTCGGTCTGGGTGACTCCGTGCAAATCGGGGTACTGGCCGGTGAAAAGCGTTGGGCGACTTGGCACGCAGGCCAGCGAGCCGGTGTAGTGCCGCGTGAAGCTCACGCCGTGTTCGTCGAACCAGCGGCGACCGGCGAGCGTGCGATGGCGCCAGGCGAGGATGTCGGGCGACTCGTAGGGCGGGACCGCGCGCTCCTCGTCGGTCATCAGGATGACGATGTCGGGTCGGTCAGGCATGGGCGTTCTCCATTCGGCGTGCCAGCCCGGCGAGCAGTGCGTCGGATTGCTTGGCCATGGTCCGGGCGACGACGCGTTCGGCCACGCGGGCCAGCGGGCCGGACCCGATCTCGACGGTGCTCGTCAAGGTCACTTCGGTGGCTTGAGGCCGCTCGGCGAGAGGCCGCACGGTCCAGCGGTTGGCAACCTTGCGCAACCGCCGCGGCAGGCCGGTGATGTCGTAGGCCAGCGTCGTGGGCGCGTCGAACGCGGTGATGCGCTCCAGTACGGTGTTGCGGCCGAGCTGCACGCGGCGGGTGGTGCCCAGCGGTGCACCGCCGGGGCCTTCGTTGGCGATGGCGGAATGATCGACGTTCGAGGCCCAGGAACTCAGCGCGCCGAAGTCGGCCAGAACGTCCCAGATCGCCTGCGGCTGAGCGGCTATTGTGCGGCCGCGGCTGATGTCTGCCACCCCGCCATCCAACACCATGGCCCGCGTTTGCGTGCCGGGATTGCTGTGGTTGAGCAGGTCGCTACGGTTATGGGATGCCCGAACAGGTCAACAGCAACGTGGTGGATCCGGCCGCGGATCCTGACAACATCGGCTCACGCATCGATCCGGTCCTCGCACGCAGCTGGCTACTGGTCAACGGCGCGCATGGCGACCGGTTCCAGGCCGCGGCGCACTCTCGGGCCGACATCGTCGTTCTCGACATCGAGGACGCCGTCGCGCCCAAAGGCAAGGACGCCGCCCGCGACAACGTGGCGCGCTGGCTCGACGGCACCAACACCGACTGGGTGCGCATCAACGGCTTCGGCACCCCCTGGTGGGCGGATGACATCGCCGCCCTTGCCACCAGCTCGGTCGGCGGCGTGATGCTGGCGATGGTCGAATCGGTGGACCACGTCACCGAGACCGCCCGACGGCTGCCCAACGTGCCGATCGTGGCCCTGGTCGAAACGGCCCGAGGTTTGGAGCGCATCACCGAGATCGCCGCGGCCAAGGGCACGTTCCGGCTCGCCTTCGGCATCGGCGACTTCCGGCGCGACACCGGCCTGGGCGAGGAGCCGACCACCCTGGCCTACGCCCGGTCCCGCTTCACGATCGCCGCCAAAGCGGCCGGCTTGGCCAGTGCGATCGACGGGCCGACCATCGGCTCGAATGCGCTGAAGCTGATCGAGGCGACGGCGGTGTCCGTCGAGTTCGGAATGACCGGGAAGATCTGCCTCACACCGGACCAGTGCGCGGTGGTGAACCAGGGCCTGTCGCCGTCTCAGGACGAAATCGGTTGGGCGAAAGAGTTCTTCGCCGAATTCGAACGCGACGGGGGAGAGATCCGCAACGGGTCCGACCTACCTCGGATAGCGCGGGCCACCAAGATCCTGGAGCTGGCTCGCGCGTACGGCATCGAGGCGTCGGAGTTCGAGGACGAAAGGGTGCACATGCCCGCCCCGTCGGACACGTATCACTACTGAACCGGGGGAGGGGTCCAGCTACCGTCGAGGATCGCCTGGTCCGGCCAGTAGGCGCGCAGGTAGAGGGAGAAATCGCCGTCGGGGGCCGGAAGCCAGTTGGGCAGGGCGTCGTCGTTGGGCGGTCGCGTGCCGACGTGCAGGGTCAACGACCCGTCGCGGTCGAGCCTCAATGTCTTGTTTTTGGTGCCCAGCGAGTACCGCCGCAGGTCGTTGGGGTGGAAGAAGTGGTGCTGGTTGTAGAGCGTCAGGGACCAGAATCCGCGGGTGGGCGGCAGCTGGTCTTCGGCGAACGTGACGGTGTAGTTGTTCGCGCCATTCAGACGAATTCCGCGGGCATCGAGGTCCTGATAGAAATACATCGTCTCAATGCTCTTGTTGACGAAGATGTTCGACCGCGCCACGGCGGTGCGGGTGAAGTAGTCGGTGCCGAACCGCGCACCGTTGGGCACGTATGTCCAGTGGTGCGGCAGCGGCAGACCGTAGTTGCGGAATTCGAAGAGCGGGCGAACCAGATCCTGGTCACTCTCGCGGGCGGCGGCGGTGAGCGCCGCGGCCGCGCCGGAGTCCGCCTGGGCCGCTTCGAGCAGCGCGCGAATCTGGCCGTAGATCGCCTCCTCCCCAGGTAGCGGCGGGACTGCGTCGAGCACGGCCGGCAGTTGGTCCACAAACGCGTCCGGGTCTACCCAGCGCACCTCGGCGTCGCCCGTGTCGCCGGGGTATGACGGGACATCCGACCAGTCCACCGTTTTCATCCGTCCGTCGAACTCCGACAGGGGATAGCCGGTGATCTGGTTGACGACCGGCTGGATCGCCGTGCGGTCTTCTGCTGTGTCGTCCATGAACACCCGCGGAAACGCCGCCCCGATCCGGGTTGGGCAACGGAAGACCGCGGTGATGCCGTCGGGTACCTGCCCCGCCCAATCGTCGTGGGCGAGCAGATAAAAGCCCGGCGTGGTGTCATACATTTTGCCGAGTTCGGCGACGCTGTCCGTCCGTTGGTCGACGACCTGGTAGACCCAGAATCGGTCGCCGAAGTCGGGGACTTGCAGCACGACGGGCTCGTCGGCGAGGTCGCAGACCGATTGGCCGTACACCACATCCTGATTGGGGCAGGCCACCGCGCGCTCGGACGGCTCGATGTAGTCGCGCAGCATGCACAGGCGGTTCGGCGGCGCGACCGGAAGCACACCGCCGGCCAGCCCGGGGGCCGGAATCTTCTGGTACGTCAGGAAGCGGTTGTAGATGTTGATCATGGGCCACGCCCAGAGGTACGCAACGCGCCCCATCTGACGGACGAACGAATCCGTCATGCGGGTGCCCGCGACCGGGCCGGTGGTCACATCTTCTCGATGTCGCCGGGTATCCATGTCTTATCGATCGCCTCCTCGGTCGGGCCGTAAAGCCGCAATATGGCGAAAAATCCTCTGCCCGATACGGTTTGGAGCCAGTTGCGCTCCTTGCCGGCGGGAGGTCTCGGACTCAGGTAGAGGTCGACGCTGCCGTCGTCGCCCTCCTCGGGATGATCCCGCACACCCAACGACGGAAACCGCTGGTCGTTGGCAAGGCCGGCTCCGTTCTCGGCCTCGTAAAGGGTCAACGACCAGAAATTGGCCGCCGGGATGTTCGCGGGCAGGTGCAGGCGATACTCATCGTCACCGGTGAGCGGCTGGCCGTCGGCGTCGGTGAACGCGATCATGTACTTGGCACCGCGACCGGGAATCTGCGAGATCATCCCCGGGCTGATCGAGTAGTAGTTGGTGAAAAACCAGCTTCGCAGATCCACGTCGAGATATCCGGCGGCGACCCGATGCCAGCTCAGATCCAGTGGGCCAGACGGGTTTTCGGGTGTCCCGTCGGCAACGGGGTTGACCCAACGGCGGTCCGGATAGACCCGGAGCGAACGTCCGCCGACATCGTCCTGAAAGCAGATCACGCGGCTCATCTTGTAGCCGGTCTTTGCGGCGTAATCGAGGATGGCGCGGGTGCGCTCGTCGGGGGCGAACGGCTGGTCCTTGACGATGCCGAGAGCCGCCAGCAGGCCCAGCCAGTCGGGCCCGGCCAGCGCGGTGCCCTCGCGGTCGAGCAGTCGCTTGAGCTGTTCGAACGCGCGGCCGTCGGTCGCCGGCAGCATGTTGGCCGGGACACCGGACGCGTCCGGGAACGTCATCGGCTCGGCCTGCTCGCGCTGACCGAGCGGGTAGATGCGCGATTGCTCCACGAGTTCAACCGCCGGCGTGAGGTTGTCCGGGTCGTCGTAGAACGCGCGCAGGAACACGAAGACGCCGTTGGTGCTCGAGCGGTAGACGTAGTGGCCCTCGTGCACCTCGCCGGCGTAGCCGGGCGGCAACAACAGGAACGTGCCGCCCTCGCCGGCGTCGGGCCCGGGGAGCCCGACGTCGCCGAAGAACTTGCCGCCGTCCACCGGGATTGGTCGCTGCCAGAAGTCCAGCAGAATTCCCTGCAGGCGGGGCGGCGCCTCGAACACCAAGGGCCCGTCGGTTCCGAGGTCGACGTATCCCAGCGCGTAGATGACGTCCGAGTTGGGCGTGGTGATCAGCGTCTTGGCGTCCAGTCGCTTCTTCCAGACCGGCAGGACGTGGTAGCCGGAACCGAACAGAACCTCCGAGCCTTCTTGCATGCCAAGGGTGTTGAGCAACGGCAGCGCCCACAGATAGGTTTGCGTGGCGCGCTGGAACAACAGCTCGTCACGCAGCGTGGCGCTGGCCTCGGGGGTCGGTCGATTCATCGCGAACGGGGAAGCGGCCAATTCCTGAAAGCGCCCAAGCTCCGTCGGTCCGGTCATCATCTGCCCATTCTGCTCGGTGTCAGAGCAGGCTTGCCGTGAGACCACCGTCGACCACGAAGGCGCCTCCCGTGCAGAACCTGGACCGGTCGCCGGCGAGGAACAGCGCCAGGTTCGCCACGTCGTGCACGTCGACGTACCCGCCCTGCGACTGGTGGATCAGGCCGTCGAAATCGGTACCCAGCGCGGCCTCGTAGTGCTCGCGGTTGGCCGTGACGAGTTTGGTCTCGGCAAAACCCGGGAGGATCGCGTTGACCCTGATGCCGGCCGGACGCAGTTCGAGTGCCGCCGTCTTGCTCAGATTCACGACAGCCGCCTTCGCCGCCGCGTAATGCCCCACCAGTGGCACACCACCCAGGGCAGTCACCGAGGCCATGGTGATGATGGATCCCGCTGTCTGCGTTGTGACCATCGTGCGCGCCGCATGTTGCAGGGTGAGGAAGACGCCGTCGAGGTTGATGGACATCATCGTGCGCCAGGTATCCAGCGACATCTCCAGCAGCGGGGCGACCGTAGCGATGCCGGCGTTGGCGACCGCGATGTCGACCCTGCCGTAGCGATCGGCGGCGCGATCGAAGAGTTCGGCGACGCTGTGCTCGTCACGCACGTCGCAGCGCTGCGCGGCGGCACCCGGCACGGCGTCGGCGGCCGCCTCGGCGGCCGACTCGTCGACGTCGGACAGCACGACCTTGGCACCGCGTGCCGCGTATGCCTGGGCGATCTGGTGACCGATACCGCGTGCGGCGCCGGTGATCACGGCGACCTTGCCGGCCAGCGAATCGGATGCCGCGGCGGTCTGGGTCGAGGTTGCATGTGTCATGTTTCGTCCTCCTTTAGAAAAGGCTGGCGGTCAGGCCGCCGTCGACCAGGTAGTGGGCGCCGGTGACGAATCGCGCATCGTCGGAGGCGAGGAAGGCGACGGTCTCGGCAACCTCGTCAGGGGTGCCGAAGCGGCCCTGCTTGAGAGTGATGAGCTCGTCGAACGAGATCGGCGCGACCGCCTCGATCGGCGCGGCCAGCCGGTCGGCCATCTCGGTCTGGATCAAGCCCGGGCAGACCGCGTTGACGCGGATTCCCGCGGGGCGCAGTTCGATCGCCGCCGATTCGGTGAAGCGGATGACCGCACCCTTGGATGCGCAATACGCGCTGAGCAGTGGCCGCCCGCGGTTCCGGCGACAGACGCCAAGTTCACGATCGCACTGCCTTCGGCCGCCGCCAGCGCCGGTATCGCGGCCCTGGTGAAGCGGAATGTGCCCGTGACGTTGATGTCGAGGATGCGACCGAAATCATCCTCGGTGAGTTCGGTGATCGGCTTGGCGATTTCGATTCCTGCGTTGTTGACCAGCAGGTCGACGCCGCCGAAGGCTTCAACGGTGGTGGTAACCGCCGCTTCCACGTCTGCCGTGGACCGTACGTCGCAACGTACTCCGATGCTGCCGTTGCCCAGCTGCGCCGCCGCCTCGTCGGCCCCGTCCGCGTCGAGGTCTGCCACCGCGACCCTGGCGCCGCCCTCGACGAGCCGCTTGGCGATCGCAAGGCCGATCCCGCGGGCGGCGCCCGACACGATCGCGCGCCGTCCAAGTAAGTCCTTCATCCCCGGTGACCCTTCCTATCGAAAATCGTTGTCCCGTTCTATGTCCCCGCGTAGCGAGGACTCATCGGGCTACGGTACGAATCGGCCTTGGCGCCAACGCAGTCTCGAGTCGATGAAGTTGCGCGCTCATGTTGTCGATGGCGAACAAACACGGGGCCTGGTGGGGCGCGGCTATGATTCTTCGTGTTGGACGGAGTTCTGATGAACACTGCAGTGGATTTCCACTTCGACCCGATGTGCCCGTTTGCCTATCAAACGTCGCTGTGGATTCGCGACGTCCGCGAACAGCTTGGGATCACCGTCGACTGGCGGTTTTTCAGTCTCGAGGAGATCAACCGCGTCGAGGGTAAGAAGCACCCGTGGGAGCGCGACTGGTCCTATGGCTGGTCGCTGATGCGGATCGGCGCTCTGCTGCGACGCACCGACATGTCGTTGCTGGACCGGTGGTACGCCGCGATCGGACACGAGTTGCATACGTTGGGGGGCAAACCACACGACCCCGAGGTCGCGCGGCGGCTGCTGGGCGACATCGGCGCCGGCGCGACGGTGCTGGATGCCGCGCTTGAGGACCCGACCACCCACGACGAGGTGCGCGCCGAGCATCAGCGGGTGGTCGACGCGGGTGGCTACGGGGTGCCGACGCTCTTTCTGTCGGGGCAGTGCCTGTTCGGGCCGGTCCTGGTCGACCCGCCGACCGGTCCCGACGCCCTGACGCTGTGGAACGTCGTCACGGGCATGGCCGAATTGCCACACGTCTACGAACTGCAGCGGCCCAAGACGCAAGCCGACGCCGAGCTCATCGGACGAAGCCTGCGCCCCTACCTCGACGGCCGCGACTGGGTGAGCATCAATCGCGGCGAGGTCATCGACGTAGAGCGGCTCACCGGCGGCCGCAGTCCTTCCTAGGCCGCGTGTCGGGCGATGGTGATGCCGACTTGGATTTCGAGTTCGCTGATCGTGATCACCGGAGCCCGCGGCGGGGCCCCTGACCGATATCGGTGACCCGTGGGAGTGGTGTATTCGGCGGTGTGGGTGTGGTTTTCATCGATGCGGGTGTGGACCTTCCAGCCGGCGGCTTCCTTCGCGAAGTTGCACTGCTGGCAGGTGCCCAGTCCGTTGACCGCCGTCGTGGGGCCGCCGTCGGCCCAGGGCGTGGTCGCGGTGGCGGATCGGCGCGTCGCAGTAGGGGGTGCGACAGCGCTGATCGCGACGCTCGATGAACGTGGCCAGCCCGCGCGGGAACAGCCGTGCGCGCGATTCCATGGCCACCAACGCGCCGCTGCCCGGGTGCGCGTAGAGCCGGCGCAACGTCACCCGCGAGCGGCGGTCGGTGGCCGCGTCGGCGATCAGGTTGCGGGCCACCGCGGCGGGGATGGGCCCGTAGCCGCCGACTTCGGCCGGGGTGTCCGCCCCGCCCAGCAGCGTGGCATCGGAGACCACCAGGTTGACCGCGACCGGCACGGGCACCGCCGCGGCACGGCCGGTGACCCGCTCGACCAGAGTGTCGGCCATCACCTGCCCACGCGAGCGCCCGTCAGCACAGGTGTCGGCGGCGCGCCGCAGCGCGGCATACACGGACACCCCCTGGGTCACCGGCAGCAACGCGGTCACATACGTCATGGTGTCCGGCGCCGGGCGGATGCTGACCGTGCGGTCCTGTTCCGCGTTGGCGGCACGGTCAACCACCGCGTGCGGGTCGAGGCGGTAGGCGATAGCCTTGGCCGCCGCGGCCACCCGCGCATCCCCCATCCCGTCCAGCCCCGCGGCATCGGCACACAACTCGGCGTCCAGGGCGCGGCGGTCCTCGACATCCAGACAGGCGCTCTCGCGCACGATCAGCGTGGCGCGCCACTCCGAGAGCTCCCCGCATTCCAGCGCGGCCAGGGTATGCGGCATCTCGTGTACCAGTGCCTTGGCGAACCCCAGATGCCGGTTACCGCGGGTCGGAGAGTCCCGCCGCGCCAGCGCGATCTCGCTGGCCAACCCCCGACCACGCCGCCGTGCGGGCACCCGGGCCTGAGCCTCGGCGGCCCGCCGCGCCGCATCCAGCGCGGCCGTCGCACGGGCCTGCCCCGCCGCCGCCGCAGACTTCACCCGCTCCAACTGCGCGATCCGCTCGATCAACGCCGACTCACCGGCCGTCGGGTCCACCGCCACCAATTGTTCGAACATACTTTCGACTTTACTCCACCCGGGCGACAAGCGAGCTTTTCGTCCCGCGGGGTGCCACGATGTTGACGTGGCTACCCAGTGCCGGATCCGCACCGCACGGATCTACGACGACGTCGGCCCCGGCGAAGGCCGGCGCGTGCTTGTCGACCGCATCTGGCCACGCGGAATCCGTAAGGAGGACCCGAGGGTGGGCATCTGGCTCAAAGCCGTTGCCCCGTCGAAGGATCTGCGTGAGTGGTACCACCACCGACCCGAGAGATTCGACGAGTTTGCGTCGCGCTACGAAGCGGAGCTGGACGGCAACCCGGCGTTGGAGGAGCTGCGGCAGCTGGCCGAGAAGGGTGGCGTCACCCTGGTCACGGCCACCCGCGAGGTGGATGGCAGCCACGCGGCGGTGCTCGCCAAACTTTTGAACGGCCGCTGACCGATGGAACTGGGATTGCATGCCCTGGGAATTGGCTCCGGCGCCGACCGTGCCGTGATCGATGCGGTTGCCTCCGCGGCGGAAAGCAATGGCTTCGCCACGCTCTGGGCCGGCGAGCACGTCGTGATGGTGGACCGATCCTCGTCGCGCTATCCGTATTCCGACGACGGCGTCATTGCCGTTCCCGCTCAAGCGGATTGGCTCGATCCGATGATTACGTTGGGCTTCGCCGCGGCGGCCTCGTCGCGCATTCGCATCGCGACCGGCGTGCTGCTGTTGCCCGAACACAATCCGGTGGTCGTGGCCAAGCAGGCCGCAAGCCTGGACAAGCTGAGCGGCGGCCGGCTAACGCTGGGGATCGGAGTCGGCTGGTCCAAGGAGGAGTTCGACGCGCTGGGCGTCCCCTTCGAGCACCGCGCGGCGCGTACCGCCGAGTACGTCGCGGCGATGCGCACGCTGTGGCGCGACGACGTCGCGTCCTTCGACGGAAGGTTCGTCGGCTTCGACTCAATTCGCGTCAATCCCAAGCCCGTTCGTGATCGCCACATCCCGGTCGTGCTCGGTGGCAACAGCGATGCGGCCCTGCGGCGGGTGGCCGCCTGGGGCGACGGTTGGTACGGCTTCAACCTGGACGGCGTCGAGGCCGTAAGGGAAAGTATCGGCAAGTTGGAGCGGCTGTGCGCGGAGTCCGGACGTGACCGTGGTGATCTGCGGCTTGCCGTGGCCCTGCGCGACGCCCACGTCGCCGACGTCGGCGCGTTGGCCGAACTGGGTGTCGACGAGCTGGTGTTGGTCGAGTCGCCGCCGGAAACTGCCGACGCGGTGGCTGACTGGGTGGCGGCGCTCGCGGACAAGTGGTCCTAAGAGAGCGCGGCCAGCGCGGAGGCGGTGTCCAAGTCCGCGTAGGCGACCGAATACCGTTGCGCCAGAGCGACGGAAATGTCGCGTCGCTGCCAGGCGCCGGCGCTCGCGGTCACCAGCCACAGCGTCAGCCCGTGTGCCACCGACGCGCGGTATCGCAGCCAGATGTCGTCGGCGCTGGGCAGTTCGTCGGAGGGCAGCCCCAGCGACTCGCGGTATTGCTCGAGAAGGTCCCGCTCGCTGCGACGGCGGTCCTCGATCGTCAGCGCGCCCTGCAGGAAGTAGCCCAGATCCAGCGACCAGTTGCCGCGCCGGGCGACCTGCCAGTCGAGGAAACCCACCTCGCCGTCGGGCGTCAGATACGTGTTGCCGATGTGCGGATCACCGTGCAGGAGGGTCTGCGGCGACTCGGACGGCGTTGTCAGCGTTCTGATGTAGGGCTTCCAGATCGACTCGATCAGCTGGTCGATAGTCAACGACATGACCTCCGGCGGCGCGTCGTCGCCGAGCTGTTCCAGCGCGGCCGGCAGCGGCGCCAATTCCATTCCGTCCCAGGGTAGGAACGGTTCGAGCCAGCCCAAGGCGGGTTCGCGGAGCACGCGCTCGCCCCAGAATTTTCCGTGCATCCGCCCCAGGCCGCGCACGCCGGTCGCCACCTGCTCGACCGTCATGGGCCTGGTCGAGTCGCGGGGATCGGCGCCGCGCGCGGTGAGGTCCTCCATGATCATCACGAAGTCGTAGTCGGCCTCATCGATCGCGGCGGTATAGACGACGGGGTGCTCGAGGGGCAGGTCGACGCCGCACATGAACAGTCGCGGCTCGTGGAACATGCCGCTGGTCAGCCGGATCATCGCCTTGTGCGCGGGATCGGCGGCCTTGGCGAACACCGTCGCCGGTCCGTTGCCGGCCGAATACGTCACGGCGAGGCGGGCCCGTCGGTTGGTCCCGTCGTCTCGGCCCGCAACGCTCACCGACTCGACCGTGGCGCCCGGATGATCCGCGGCCAGCGCTGCCGACATCCATTCGGGGGTGATGTCCTCCCAGGTCTTCGGCACTGACGGGGCGGTGGTGGTCACCGGCGGGTCCTCTCGCAGCGGTTAAGAAACGGCACGTATCGTTTCCTAAGTGAGGGTAACGCAACCGGGTGAGAGCCAGGTCGGAAGGCCGCGCGATGCCCAACTGGATCACGCGATCCTGGCCGCCACCCGCGATCTCCTGGCGGCCGGCAGTTATGCCGAACTGTCGATGGAAAGCGTCGCGGCCCACGCCGGTGTAGGGAAGAAGACCTTATATCGGCGCTGGTCATCGAAAGCCCCACTGGTCGCCGCAGCGGTCCTACAGGCCTACGGGGGATCGGGATCTTTCCCCGTCGCCGAGACCGGCGACATCCGTGCGGACCTGCGGTCGTGGCTCGACGAGCACGCCGACTTTTTGGCCGAGCCGCCCAACGCCGCTTTGGTGCGGGCCCTGGTCGCGGCCGCGGCGGCCAGTTCGGCCGATGGCGCGGCCCTCTACCAGCAACTTAGCGCGCCTCAGCATGCCGGTTTGATGACGCGACTTCGCCGGGCCGCCGAGGCGGGGCAGATCAGGGTTGGCGCCGACCTCGGCGCGGTCGCCGACGCGCTGATCGGGACCTTGCTCTTCCACGCATTGGCGCGGCCCGGTTCTGCGGCACCTTTCGACGGATTGGTGGACGCGCTGGTCGACGGCGTCGGCAATCCGTGACGAGCAGACGCAAACGTACCCGACACGCCGACCGAAGTGGCGCTTTTGCGTCTGCTCGGGGTAAGAGGCGTCAGTAGTCGTACTGCGCCAGCGTGATGTCCCCGACGCGCTGCGTCCGGTCGAGCGACAGCGCCGCCGGAACCATCTCACTGGTCACCAGGCCGTGGTCCTTCGTGAGCTCGTCGACGACGTCGAAACTGCGCGCGATGGACTCCGGCGTGTCGACGATGATGGTGGTCACCGGCACCCTGCGTGCGACCTGAAAAAGCTTGTCGCCGTGCGGTTCATGGTTGCCGTGGAATCCCCAGATGCCGCGTAGCACGGTCGCGCCGCGGGCCGTTTGCGACCGCAGCAGTTGTTGGACGATCGCTCGATGAATCGGCAGTCCGTCGTGCCGGGTCGTCTCGGCGGTGTACACCATCAACTTCTGCCACAACGCTCGGCCCTGGTCGTCGGTCGTCGGGAGTTCCTGCGGTCGCGCGAACAGATCGCCGTCGCGCTTGCAGAGCCGTACCCGCTCGACCGTTAGCAGCGGGTTAGGCACCACGTTGACGAGTTCCGATGCGGCGGAATGCACTTGAGCGGCCGAGCCGATGCCGATGATCATCAGCGGGACGTTGACGTTGCGGCCGAAGAACAGGGCCCGACGGCGATCGCCGTGCGCCGTGCCGTCGACACCCAAGAGCACCATGGCGCCGGCGAATCCGAGCCGATGCAACAGATCGCAGACCGCGAGGTACGCCAGCTTCCCGCCGACCCGTTCCTGACGCCCTACGTAGACGGTCAGTTTGGCGCCGTCTTCGCTCTGGCCACCGCCGAAGGCGTCCAAGTTGCGCAGTTCGGGGGTGACCAGCCGCGCGCGCTCGAGGGTTACCAACCCGCTGTCGGTCAGGGCGGTCACGTCGCCGACCAGCGAGCGGATCTTCGGCTCGACGTCCACGGCCGCGACCGCCACCGCCGGATCCTCGGACAGGCTCAGTGATGCGTCGCTGCGTAGCTCGTGGTTCGGCCCGAAACTGGCTATGCCCCGCAGCATTACGCTCGTCGCGACGCCGCTGGCGCCGAACAGATCCAGTATCGCATCGGCGAGAAACGCGCTGCGGTGACCTACCGCGCGTTGCCGCTCGGCGAAGTACGTCGTCAACTTCAGGCACGGCTGGTTCATAGCTGCCCCGCCAACCATTGTCCGAGTAGCGCGGCCGAAAGACCGAGCACGACGCTGACGGCGATGTTGGCGACTGCCAGCCACACCTGCCGTTCCTCGCCGAGTCGCTGGGTTTCGAGCATCCAGGTGGAAAACGTGGTGTAGGCGCCGACGAACGCCGTGCCGGCCAGCAGGGCCGCGTCCTTACTCAGCGCCAGGCCGCCCACGAAGCCGAGCAGCGTGGCGCCGGTGATGTTCACCGTCAGCGTGCCGAACGGAAATGACCGCGCCATCCGGCGGGCGACGGCGCGGTCCACCAGGAAGCGGCACACCGAGCCGATTCCGCCGACGACAAAGACACCCAGCCAAACCAGGACCGTCGTCGCCGTCATGAGCGGACCCGCACCCGGCGAACGAGAGCCGTCGCCAGGTGCGCCGCCAGCAATCCCAGCACGATGCTGACCACGGTGTAGCTCGCGGCCAGCAACCAGTGGTGGTGCTGGATCATCTTCACGGTCTCGACCTGCATTGTCGAGAAGGTCGTCAGCCCGCCGCAGAGTCCGGTGCCGAGCAACGGACGCCGGTAGCTCGACAATGGCAGCCGCTCCAGCAACCGGGTGGTGAAATAGCCGACCAGGAAGGCGCCGACGATGTTGACGACGAACGTCGGCCAGGGCCAACGCGCCGGATCGGGGACGGCGAGGGTCGCCAGCCCGGCACGGGCCGCAGAACCGAGCGCTCCGCCAGCGAAAATCGCGGCCAGCTCCCGATAGTCGTGGTTCGCCACTGGTCAAATCCTTTCGATATGCCGGTGAACGCTTCGCAGCGTAGCGGGACGGTGAAGGGTGCAGCGGGCAGAATTGGCGACATGGCCTATTCCCGAGCCGGTCAGCCGGCCCAGCCCGAAGACCTCGTCGATCTACCGCACCTCGTCACGGCCTACTACTCGATACAGCCCGACCCCGACGACCCCGCCCAGCAGGTTGCGTTCGGCACCTCGGGCCACCGCGGTTCGGCGCTGAACGGGGCGTTCAACGAGCCGCACATCCTGGCCATCACCCAGGCCATCGTGGAGCACCGGGCCGCCCATGGCATCACGGGACCGTTGTTCATCGGCCGTGACACGCATGGCCTTTCGGAACCGGCGTGGGTGTCGGCGCTGGAGGTGCTGGCCGCCAACGACGTCGCGGTGATGATCGACGCAGCCGGCCGCTACACCCCGACCCCGGCGATCAGCCACGCCATCCTCACCCACAACCACGGTCGTACCGACGGGCTCGCGGACGGGATCGTCGTGACGCCGTCGCACAATCCGCCCTCGGACGGCGGTTTCAAGTACAACCCGCCCAACGGAGGCCCGGCGGACACCGACGTGACCAATGCGATCGCCCGGCGCGCAAACGAGATCCTGCGTGTCGGGTCGGGTGTGAAGCGGGTGCCGTTTACCCGGGCGCTGGCGGCCGCCGAGCGCCACGACTACATGGGCAACTACGTCGAGGACCTGCCCAAGGTGGTCGACATCGCCGCGATCCGCGAAGCCGGCGTGCGGATCGGTGCCGACCCGCTGGGCGGGGCCAGCGTCGATTACTGGGGTGCGATCGCGTGGCGGCACGGTCTCGAGCTGACCGTCGTCAATCCGCTGGTGGATGCGACGTGGCGGTTCATGACGCTCGACACCGACGGCAAGATCCGGATGGACTGCAGTTCGCCGGACGCGATGGCCTCGCTGATCGCCAACCGGGACCACTACCAGATCGCCACCGGCAACGACGCCGACGCCGACCGGCACGGGATCGTCACCCCCGACGGGGGCCTGCTGAATCCGAACCACTACCTGGCCGTGGCCATCGACTACCTGTACACACACCGGCCGTCGTGGCCGGACGGCATCGCGGTGGGCAAGACCGTGGTCAGTTCCTCGATCATCGACCGCGTGGTGGCCGGCATCGGCCGACGGCTCGTCGAGGTGCCGGTCGGATTCAAGTGGTTCGTCGACGGCCTGATCGGCGGGACGATCGGCTTCGGCGGCGAGGAGTCGGCCGGGGCGTCGTTCCTGCGGCGCGACGGATCCGTGTGGACCACCGACAAAGATGGCATCATCATGGCGCTGCTTGCCGCCGAGATACTGGCCGTCACGGGGGAGACGCCGTCGCAGCGGTATCGGGCACTGGAAGGCCAGTACGGCACGCCGTTCTACGCGCGGATCAACGCCCCCGCCGATCGCGACCAGAAGGCCCGGCTGTCGCAATTGTCGGCGAATCAGGTGAGCGCGGTAGAGCTGGCCGGGGAGCCGATCGTGGCGAAGCTGACGACCGCGCCGGGCAACGGCGCGCCGCTGGGCGGCCTCAAGGTGACGACGGCCAATGCGTGGTTCGCCGCGCGCCCGTCGGGCACCGAGGACGTGTACAAGATCTACGCGGAGTCCTTCAACGGCCCCGAGCATCTGGCCGAGGTGCAGAAGATGGCCCGTGAAGTGGTCAATTCGGTCATCGAGTAGACCACGGCTTCGGCGTCGTCGGCGTCACATAGCCACACCAGCCACTGTCCGGACCGAACGCGGCCCTGACCAGGCTCCCTACCAGGGACTTTGAACCCGTGTTGCCAGTGGTGTAGCTTCGATTGGCACAACTTTTCGGGGCTATGGCGCAGCTGGTAGCGCACCACACTGGCAGTGTGGGGGTCAGGGGTTCGAGTCCCCTTAGCTCCACCGAAAAACCGCAGGCAGGGCGTTTCCAGCGATTTTCCCGTCAATACGCGGTGGGGAATCACGCCCGGCCGCCGGTCGGCGGCTCACGCCGCATACGCCACATCGGCCGCGGTCTGATCCGCCCCGACATGCAACCGTCCGTGGTTGAGGTAGAAGCCGATGCCGGCGGGGCCACCCGCGCGGGGCGGTTGGCCTTAAAGCTGGCCGGCCTTGCGTGACCGGGCCGGCGCGCGGCCCGGCGAGCAACGCCGACAGAGCGGCGTGGCGTTGCGTGCGATGCGTGAATGTTTGACACGCCGTCGAGACCGTATGACGACACCGGCACCGCATTCCTACCACGACGCCAGGGTCGTGAGTCACCGCCTCCCACTGAGTGGGCGGACGGCACGGCTTTAACGCAAACAATCTGATCAACTGACACCGGCGGCCGGACAAGGTCGACAACGGGACCCACTATTACGTTGGCCGCCAGAATCTCTCGGAAAGGGACGTACTCTCCGATGCACATAAGCATGGGTCTTCCGACCCTCTTCCCACACGATCGCGAGACGGAGCTTACGTGGTATCGCAAGATCGATGAAGGGCCGTGGGACGGCCTCGTCACCTATGAACGGGTGCTCTATCCCGACAGCTGGTCGGTTGTCCCTCAGCTTGCCGCTGCGGCTGCGGTCACTGAGCGCGTGCGCCTCTGGACCGATGTCGTCGCGCTGCCGATGCGGAACCCGGTGTTGTTCGCCAAAGACATTGCGACCGTGGATGTCCTGTCGGGCGGTCGTCTTACGCTCGGGATCGGTATCGGCGCCTGGGATGAGGACTACCTGGCGGTCGACAGTGCGCTTGATCGGAAGCGTCAACGCATGGATGAGGCCGTGGCGGTGATGCAAGGTCTGGGCTCAGGACCCTCCCGTTGCAGGGCACCATCCCGTGGGGCCCACACCAGTCCAGGTTGGGGGCATCCCACTCGTGGCCGGCGTGATCGGGCCGAAGGCGCTGGCACGCGCAGCGGGAGCGGGTCGTACAAGCATGGCGGGCGGCCGGCAGGACGGAACGACCCCACTTCTCCGCACCGATCTGGTTCGCACTCGGTCCCGACCCGGAGAACCAACTCCGGGAGCACGTACAGGATTTCTGGGTCCAAGACCTTGACCTCACCGGAGCTGAGTCCTCGTACCTGACGGCGCCGGCCGCAGGGACATTGAATTGCGGAGCCTCCGGGCTCCTTGCCGCCGTGAAAGGCGCGCGCGATGCAGGCCTTGACGAGCTCAGGCTCGTGCCGACTACTGCTGACCCCGACGAAATCGATCGGGCCCGTGAGGTGCTCGGTATCTGAGCCGACTGCGTAGGCGGAAACCGCTAGGAGTAAAAGACTTCCATGAATCTTGGAACCTAGCTGCGATGCCTACGACACCGTCGCGGCTATCGAGCGCGACGGCGCCTGCATCGTGCGTAACGTCCCTTGCCCGAAACGCCGGCATGCTCGACGAGGACCTGACCCAGTCATCGACTGAATTGAACCGTGCGGTGACGAGTGGGCTGGGCGCGAGATCAAGCGCACGGGTGGCCTCGTCGCGCAGAGCCCGCAGTGTCGCCCGGTCGTCACGCACCCGCTCGTCGTGGGCGCAGCCAATGCAGTGCTCGGTCCGTTCTGCGAGCGGATCCACCTGGACCTGACCGCGAGCGTTGATACCCGGCGGTGGGGTAAGGAGGTCACTACGACGACGCCGCCGCACGGGGTGTGCGGAGACAAAGGCTTCAGAGGTAGTCAAAGCAGTAATCGGCAATGGGCGAGCGACGGCAGAATCGGCGTGTGCCCGCCATGGTTTGAGGCCGGTAGAACAGCGCCTCTCCCTGGGAATTGATGAAATAGGTCCTGGAATTCGACTTGCGGTTCTGTTCCAGATCGAAGTAGAGCCGCACGGCCTTGCCGCGACGTTCGGTCTCTTGGTTCCAACGATCGAAGGCTGCGCGCGTTACCGAGGTGACGGCTGCGTTTCGCGACCTGGCCTCGGTGATGATCCGGACGACGTGAGTGGTGATCGCGTCGGCCCACTGAAACCAGGCGATCCCTTGGTAGCCAAGGGCGCCAACGAGATCCCACCGATTGGGCAACTCCGGATGCGCGCTTCCGTTGTACGACCGTATGCCATTGCGCCGGTATTCTTCGGAGAGGTCGAAGCCGTGGCGGCCGATGGTGGTGCCAGGGAGGTAGCTCTCCGGGTCGATGAACAGGTCGTAACCGGTCGCTGTGACCACGAGATCGGCGGGGTACTCGGTGCCGTCCACGGTCCGAACGCCGTTAGCGGTGACGCGGTCGACCGCGGTGGTAATTAGGTGTGTGGTCGGGTGGTTGAACGCCCGCACGTACTCGGTGCAGATGACGGGGCGTTTGGCATACAGGCCGGACTTTGGCACCAGCGCTTTGCGAGTCGCCTTGTCTCGCAACGCCAGCAGCAACCACAACCGGAACAGGAGCCGGTACCAGCTGTCGTAGAGCGACATAACTCTGCGGGTGATCGACTCCGGCAGCCGGGGCATGATGTGGAAGACCGGGAAGAACTGGGCATCCATCGCGAAGTCGCCGATGGCGACGATGGCACGCAGGACACCCGGCACCCGCAGCAGCCCGTGCAGCCAGCGGGGCATGGCGAAGTTGATCTTCGGCAGCACCCAGGTCGGGGTGCGCTGAAAGACCCACAGCGAATCGACCTTGCCCGAGATCGCGCCAGCGATCTGCGCGCCGCTGGAGCCGGTGCCGATAATCGCAACTTTCTTGTCAGTCAGGTCATACCCGTTGTCCCAGGCGTTCGGCCGCAAAATAGTCCCCGCGAAATCGGACAAGCCCTCGAGGTCCATCGACGCCTTCGCGTTGAGGTACCCGCCCATCGCATTGATCACATACCGCGAACGCAGCGTCTGCCCGCCGCGCAGACGCAGTGTCCAGGTGCCGGACTGGTCATCCCAGATCTGTTGCACCACCTCGGATTCGGTGCGTATGGACGGCGTCAAGCCCAACTCGTCGACGGTCCGAGTCAAGTAGTCGTACACCTCCTCTCCCGGAGCGAAGAACCTCGACCAGTTCGGGTTGGGCGCGAAGGCGAACTGGTACCACAGCGAGGGGATGTCGACTTCTAGGCCCGGGTAGTGGTTGTCGCGCCAGGTGCCGCCGATGCTCGAGGCGCGTTCGAGGATCTAAGGTCGGTGATTCCCTTGCTGCGCAAGCGATAGGCCGCCGTGATACCGCCCAGTCCAGCGCCGATGATCAACACCTCGGCGTCGAGTTTATGCCCGCCGTCAACGACGGTCATGCGTAAGATCCATCAAGGTCGAGACCGAGACCCAAAAGCGGCAGCTCTGCCGCACAACGGCGCCAAATCCCTGCCATGGCTACCTCCGCTGGTCCGTATGCGTCGGGTGGTCGTGCCCGGTTTCCTTCGACGCCAGTACGATCATACATAATCACGATAGTGTATGGTTCACATGGTGTCGAGACCCTTGGGCTTTTGACGCCTCGACGCGTGAAGTTCTCAGGTGCCAAGGCTAATTCGGCTGTATGGGTAGATAACTGGTCCTCTCCGCCCCGACGCGACGCCCGGCAAAGCGGTCTCGCGCCCAGTGTCACACCGTCGCCGAAGCTACAGCCCGGCGTGGGCTCACCGTCGGTCGATGCAGACGTAACTCGCAAATCGTGTTGTTTGATGGCGATCAAGGCAGCCGATCTCTGCCCTGAGCGCGGTGTTCGCGCTCACTTTCCAGGTCGATACCTATACCTTGGCCGCTGAGCGTATGGCCATGCGCGCCAGTCCGGTGACATCGGACGCGGACTCCCGCTGCCTCTAATCCCACGTAAAACTGTGTATAGAAACCTATTTCGCTCCGACGGCATCGACCTACGGAGGCGCACTTGTCATGGGCATACAGATCTGACATAGTGTCTGACTGGATCAGAAGATTGCCCGCGGTGAAGGACTATCGATGTCGACCAGCCTGCTCATTTTCAACAATCCTCTGCACCTAGGCTGGCAAACCAACGCGGTGGACGCGTTGGATCTGGGACTGTTCGTGGGATTCGCGTGGTATTCGATCGTCCAGTTCCGCCGCAATAACCGCATCTACGCGTTCGTGATGGTGGCCTCGCTGATCTACGGCATGTCGCTGGAACTGATCGGGATGGCGACATTCAACTTCTACACCCAAGGGCAGTTCACCGTGATGCTGAACTTCCCGGTCATCCCGCTGTTCGAGGGCACCACTGCAATGCCGCTCTACGTCAGCATCTACTACCCGGTGATTCTTATGACGGGCTTCAAAGTGGTCGAGGGACTGGGCATCGCCACGCGGTGGAAGGCCGCCGTTGCCGGTGGCTTTTTCCTGGTCTGTCAGGAGGCGCCATATGTGATTCAGGGCGGACTCAGCAATGTTCGGTGGTTCATGTGGCATGGCAATCCGATGCTGCAGTTTTTCTTGGATTGGCCGCTCGTGGACATGTACTGGCAGATGACTTGGGGCACACTGTTTTTCTATCTTGTGCTCCGAGCGCGTACTCACATCGACGGTCCCGCATCAGCGCAGCGCTGGTCGACGGCAAAGGCGCTGGGGCTGTGGGCCCCCTTAGTGGCCGTCGCTGTGCAAGTTCTGGGGCGCGCGTTGTTCGCGCCGCTTCTCCTGGCAAAGGCCACGATCGGGCGGGACTGGCCGGTGCTGGCGGTGCTGGTGGCTGGTTATCTGGTCGTGACGGTGACGGCGTTGCGCTCCGCGCGCCCCCCGTCGCGGCGCATCGAGGGCGTGACCCTCGGCGTCGTTGTCGCCTATGTCGGAACGTTCGGGGCGATGGTCATTGCCGACGCGGTGCATGAGCACGGGATCACCGCATACATGGTCGTGCAGACCGTCGGATTGATCGGTGTCACCGCCCTGGCGACCTTCCCCGTGTGGTCCCAACAGCATTCCGAAGCCGGCGACTCCGTCGCGGCGAAAGCGCAACGCGCGCAGCACTCGAACTGAGTGGGTTCACGCTCGCCGTCATTGCACTGAGCGCGGGCGTATTCGACGGGAGCGGCCTGCGGGGTGAGCGAGTTGACGGTAAATGAGTCCCCGGCCGACTACGTTGCAGCCTTGAGACATGCTTGTACGACAACAGCTGGCCTACTCGCCGGTCGTCGTCATTCCGATATAAGTGGTACCGGCCAAAGCGGCGCGCGCATCTCGTCGAAAGTGGAGTGCCCCGGCATGCTGCCCTCAGCAATGAGTTTCATTCGCTCGTCGAGTTGCGGAGAGTTGTTGCCGTCTCGCAGTACCTCAAGCATCGCGGTAGTAGCGACGCCGACGTCAAACATATCGCGTTGCCACGACCAGCTGCGGTTGCCGCTGTACTGAAACCAGCTCCCACCCAGACCCTTGATCTCGTACGGTCGGCCGTTCGGCGCATTGAACGTCGTCAACTGCCTCCAAAATCCGAACGCTTGGCCAGATCGATCGTCGAAGATCACCGCCTGATAGGGGTAGATCCATCCTTGAAATCCCAGCATTTCCAACCCGAGGACTCCGGCTCGAATCTCTTCGCGGCCCACGTTCATGTACTGGTCCTCGGCTGAATAGGTGTAGCCATAGGTCGCGTCGGGCTCATAAAAGTCGGCCATGATGCCCCAGTCCCCTAAGCGCTGCGCCTCACGGTTGATCTCAAGCCAGTCTTGCCAGAAGGCGTCGAAATCTTCGCGGTCAAATGCCATGCCAGTTACCTCTTATCCTCGTTTCGACATTGACGGAGGAGACCCGCCTCAACGGCCTTGAGACAGCCGCGGCGCTGAGACGTTTCACAGGATCGTTTCATAGATATCTCTATCCGTCAAAGAATCCAATTTCTGTCTGTTACCGTGAGACCCGAAGATGCAGGTCCGTGGCGGATGGAGGACCGACATGCCAGACGATTTACGCGCGCGGTTGATCGCTGCCACTGCCGAACTGATCGAGCAGCGCGGGCCCTTGGGTGTGCGCGTCGACGAGATCGCCGAACGTGCACGATGCTCACGGGCCACGCTCTACCGTTACGCCGCCGATAAGGACGAACTGGTGCGCGAGGTGATTGTCGCCAGAACCACGGTGATGGCGGGGATCGTAGCCCACCAGATCGAAGGCATCTCCGATCCGACCGAGCGCATCGCACAGGGCATGCTCCTATTCGCCGACGCGCTGCGCTCTGAAAGTTGGTTCAAAGCACTGCAAAATGACGGTGACGGCTCATACCCACTCGCGCGGATTGGCGGCGGGCTTGCGGCTATGGGCGCAGCGATCTCTCCGCTGATTCAGACACTGCTGTACGAGTATGTTGATTCCCGGCACCTGCGTGAGGACGTCGACCTTCACGACGCGGTCGAGTGGCTGATGGGCATCCTGCTGGGCCTATTGGCGCCCGCGTTCGCGGCGCATCCCCGCGAGCACCGCCTCGCGATGCTCAAACGCTACGCGGTCTTTCCGTTGATCAAACCGCAGTGCGAGCAGCTCCCTGAGCGCGGAGCGCGGCGCCGCCCTTGATGGGGCAACGACACCTCGGGTCTGCTGTATGAGACGGAAATCAAGATTGTCGCATCGCGGTGTGTCGATCTCCGATCGACATTCACCCACCAGCCCGAGATGAGCGCGCTTAAGATCCGCAAACCGCCGGTCGGATTCGCCGAGGGTTCGGCGCCGTATCTGTGGCAGTCGGCAAACTCCGATCTCTCGAGCTGTGCAACGCAATTAGCTTCGCCGCGCCCGCGTTCGAGCGCTACATTGCCCAGCACGCCGATGCAGCAGGAGGCATTTTGTCGTGCACGTGTGCGCCCATGGCTGGGCCGCGATCTGAGCACCACCCCCACCTCGTAGCAAGCGTCCGCTACGACTGGGACGCCGACGTTCCGGCTTGCGCCGGTCGCCGACGGCGTGAGACGCTGCACGCTCACTGAAATTGAATGGGTCTGATGTCGATTCTTTCCCGTCCCTTGGTAGCGGACGCGGTCGCGCGTGCAGTCGCCGCTGCGATCAAACCTGCCGCCAAGTCATCTGTCAGTTTTTCCGAGCTGTCCTGTCGGATGGCGAGTCAACGCATTCCGACACGCCACGGCCAGGTGTGTGCGACCGTCTACCACCCGCCAACGTCGAACGGTGATCTATCCGGTGCGGCCGTGTACGTCAATGTGCACGGCGGTGGCTTCGTCGTCGGCCATCCCGAACAGGACGACCCGTGGTGTCGATATCTGGCCACTCAGGCGGGTGTGGTGGTGCTCAATCCCGACTACGTACTGGCACCGCGATATCGATTTCCCGCTGCGCCGCAACAGATTTACGATATTGTCTGTTGGGCGGCGAATCCCGAGCGAGAGTGGGACGGCGGCAGGTTGTGTGTCGGCGGTCAGAGTGCAGGTGGCAACCTGAGCGCCGCAGCGGCTCGGATGGCGTTAGCCAACGGCGGTCCGGCGATTGCGCTCCAGATGTTGCACTACGCGCCGCTGGATCTGGTGACCCCGACCCGGGATAAGAAATCGACCGTGGGTGACCGCGCGATCATGAAGCCGTGGATGGGAGAGGTATTCGATACCGCGTACATCCCCGACCCGATGAAGCGGCGCGATCCCTTGGCTTCGCCGGCATGGGGGACAAACGCGGACCGACTCGACGGCATCGCACCGGCGCTGATCATCACCGCCGAGCAGGATCGGCTGCGCGACGAAGGCCGCCGGTACGCAGAGAAGCTCGACGAGGCTGGCGCGCTGATCGAGTACTACGAAGTCCCTGATGTAGACCACGGCTACAACATCATGAGCGATGCGTTGGAGGCGACCCGGCGCTCCTACGCTCGTATCGTCGATCAAGTCCTGACCGCCACCCGGCGGTGACTGAGGCAGGGACTCCCTTGGTCGATGACCGAATGAAACCCGCGTCGTCGATGAAATAGGTAAAACGCCTTATGGAACGTGGCTGGCGGCCGGCGCACACTGCTGGGTATTGAGTCGAGTGCAATTCACAGCGTCCACGAAAGGCGCGAGGCCATGTCACCTAGCTACACAACGAGGTTGCTTATCGCTGGGGCGCTGTTGTCAGGCAGCATCGCGGCCACCGGTCTAGGCCCGGGCGCAGGCATCGCTGACGCGCAGCCGATACACCCCCCGTTGGCCGGTGGCCCGTGGACATGGTGCCCAGGAGATCCGATGGACGGTGCCATACACACAAGGACCGGGCGCGGATCGCCTCCACCAGGCACCGAATGGGACATGAGTCACTGCCACACGTGGTGGAGCGTCCTTTGGGGGCACGGAAACGTTGGGCCCTCGGTTTGGGACGGACCTGACCCGCCACCGCCCGAGGCGACGAATAAGCCGCCGTGCGGGTTTCCCTTCATGTGTTCGGGGACCCCCTGACATGACGGTCCGGCAGCCCAACACCACCGATGCGTTGTCGCGCCAGTTTGTGGCGTCCTGCTCGATCTTTTCGCCGAAATGGGCTGTCGCAGCCGGGAAGCGAGGCGCCCTATACATACAGATGGTTTTTTGGGCGATTGTGTTGCTCTTCGTGCTGGAGATTGCCGGACCGACGTTCGGCGTCCACCTTTTGCCGCATGTCCCAGGGCGGGTGATCGCCTACGGCTGGCTGGCGCTGCCGGCGCTCTTGGGACTGGCCATCGGCGCCAACTTCCTGTGGCGATGGCGCCGCAAGTATCCGATTATCTTCACCGGTGATCAGCTCGTCATCGACCGGCGGCGCGGTGAAACCTATTCCCTGGTCGACGCATCGCTGGGCCTGTGGGTAAACCACGGGGTGGCCCTGCACCTGCAGCGGGGCCGTCACCGCTTTCTTCTGGGCGGGCGGGAGTGTCGGGTCGGTCCGGTGACACCTTTGGACGCGCCGCCCGTGGCGCTGGTCGACGGCTGGTTGTGGCAGGCTGACTTCGACGCGCTTCTCTCCTGTGGCGGCCGCTCCGCGGGCGGACCCCCGGCCGGGGAAGCGGTTCGGTGTGTGATGTATCCCAACTCACTATTGACCGGACAGATGGGTCCGTTCGCGTTCGCGAAGAAACAGCGCCTGACGCAAACACTTTGGCAACCGCAGCTGTTTGTCGACGTCGACGCCGACATGATCCGCGTGATCGACGCGAACAACGGCGCGCCGATTAGCTCGGCCCCGCTGTCGCAGGTGATCGCGGCTCCGGCCACCTACCATTCCGGCTATCTTATGAGCGATGTTGGGGGAGAGTATTTTTCAACGATGCCCACCGTCACTCTGACCGTTCCGGGCGCGCAGCAGCCACTTAGTGTCGGATGTCGCGATTTCACCGGGCCGAAGCGGCGATTTACGTGGGGCGGTGATGTGCCCGTGAGCGATGAACCCCCTGCCTATGTGGTATCGGCGGCGGACTGGCTTGCGTTGACTGAGAAACTCGGTCTGGTAACGAATACTGAAGGCAAAGAACGTATTTGAAGTGCTGCTCAGGTGTCTTTGCGCCAGAGCTGGCCACCGAGCAGCTGCTGCAGCGCCGCGGTAATCGTCTCCATCGGCCGGTCGCCGCGCAGATAGCCGGCATAGAGTCCCACGCCACAAAGCACGACCAGAAATGCCTCGACCAATGCGGGGACGTCGGCATCGGCGGGGAGCTCACCGCGTTCGATCGCGTCGTTGGCGCTCGAGGTCAGGAATTCGCGACTCATTTCCACCGGATCACTTCCGGGCCGGGCCAACTCCGGATGGCGTTGTGCCTCCATCACCGAGGCGACCAAAAATGCGTACATCGACGAGTTTTCCAGCTCGGCCTCCCTGCCGGCCGCGATGAAGGTCCCCAATCGGTCAACCGTGCCGTTTTCGGCGCGCGCCCGCTCGATGCCCGCGACGATGAAAAGCCCAGTGGCGTGGTCCGCTACTGCGCGGTACAACGCCCGTTTGCTGGAGAAGTAATGATTGATCGCCGGGCGGGTCAGATCGGCTCGCACGGCAATGGCTTGAAACGTCGCACCGTCGTAGCCGCACTCGCTGAATACTTCACGAGCCGCGTGCAGAATTCGCATTCGCGTCTCGTCGGCCTTTGCTGCGGGTGGACGACCCGGTCGGCGACCTGCCGTAGGAGCCATTAGTAGAGTGTGCCATCACATACCCCGCGGCAGAAGAGCGATTTGCGGTTATGCGCTGCGGCTATTGCGCGTGGCCGGCCGCCGCTTCGCCTTCGCGGGTGAGTCCCGCTGCGACGATCAGTTCTTCGTGCAGCTCGAACCACACGGTGTGATAGGAGTCGACGAGCGGCCGAGTCAGCCAACCCGTCTCGCCGCTACGGACCTTCTCGTAGGACCTGTCCAATTTGTCGCCGTAGAAACCAAGTCGGGGAAGCTGGCCCGCGACGGTGGCGATGATCGGCATCACCTTGGCGTGTACGTCGTCCAGCCGCCGTAGCACCCGGCCGTCGTATTCGGTGTCCCGGTGGTCGTTGGGCTCGCCGTCCTTGAGTTGCCAGTCCGCCACCAATGCCTTGAATTCCGCATTGACGCTACGGAATTGGTCGTGGCCGGCCGCGATGACGGCGGCGTCCGCGGAGGACCGTTCTTCAGCGAGCAACGCGGCGAGCCGCTCACGGCCCGCTGCCGACAGGCGCACCGCCGACTTGCCCGTCACCAGTAGGCCTGAATCACACAGCGAATCAACGGTTTCAGAGATTGCCGCTTGGTCCTCGTCGATCGTTGCGGCGAGATCTGCAGGGGCGACTCTGCCCTTGAGCCGCACGGCTTGAAGCACTTTCAACTCAAGCACGGGTGGCTCCCTCGTCCGCGGCGCCGCACAACCGCAGTGCGGCCAGCATGGTCAGCAGTGGATTAGCGGAGACGACGTCGGTGTGACCGGCGGTCACGGCATCCTGCACGGCGGCATTGGAATTGTCAGGCAGCCGAGGGTATTCCCCGTCGAGGTGGGCGCGCAACGGGCTGACCTGCCGCGCCAGGTCGGCCAGTCGCTTGAGGTCGGGCGAGTCGGTCAACGACCAGGCGCGCAGCTCCAAGGCGCCTTGGCGGACTTCGCCTTCGGTACCGTCGACGGTGATCAGCGTGCCGTTCAGGGCGGTAGTGACCCCTACGCCGCAGCCGACGACCGCAGGACGGGCAATCTCGCGGCTCACGACCGCCGCGTGCGAGGTCGCACCGCCCACTTCGGTGACGATCGCGCGTGCCGCGAGCATGGCGGCGACGTCGTCAGGACTGGTGGCGGGGCGGACCAGGATGACGTCTTCGCCGTTGTCGGCGGCGTCGAGCGCCGCATCGACGTCGCAGTAGGCCCGCCCCGATGCGACACCGGGGCAGGCGGGCAGTCCCTTGGCGAGCAGCGCTGCGTTCAACCGTGTTTCGGGCTGCAGCGACGGCAGCAACAGGGTTTCCACGTGAGCGGGCGTGACGCGACGCAGGGCGTCGGCGGCCTCGATGAGGCCCTCGTCGTGCAGCTTGAGGGCCAGCCGGACAGCGGCCTGCGCTGAGCGTTTGGCGGTACGGGTCTGTAGCAGCCACAACCGGCCGTTTTCGACGGTGAACTCGATGTCCTGCACGTCGCGGCCGAGCCGCTCCAGCGTCGCTGTGGCCCTGAGCAGTTCGTCGTACACGCCAGGGTGGATTGCGCGCAGCGCACTGAGCGGTTCGCAGTCCGCCGCGCCGGAGACGACGTCCTCACCCTGCCCGCCGGCGAGCCACTCCCCGAACGGTTCGTCGGCGCCGGTAATTGTGTTGCGGGAGAACACAACCCCGGTTCCCGAGTCGGCTGGATCCACGTTGCCGAACACCATGGTTTGCACCACGACCGCGGTGCCGCCTGTGTCATCGAGGCCGTGGTGGCGCCGATAGGCCTGGGCCCTCGGCGAATTCCACGATCGGAAGACGGCCTCGATCGAACCCCGCAGCTGAGCGTACGGGTCGTCGGGCACATCGGCGGCCACGATGCGGCGATACAGACCGCAGAGGCGCTCGCGGGTGTCGTTGGCAAAGCCACGGGTGAAATTGCGCGCCAGGGCGTCGTGAACCGCGTCGTCGATGCCCACGTTCAATACCGTGTCCAGCATGCCCGGCATCGACTGTGCCGCACCGCTGCGCACACTGACCAGCAGTGGACGTGGGCCGGCCCCGAACGTGCGCCCGGCCTCGTTTTCCAGCCACCGCAGGCCCGACAGAACGTCATTCCAGATCGCGCCGATGGTGTGTTCGGGGTCCGCGAAATACAGTTGGCACACCTCGGTGGTGATACAAAACGCCGATGGCACGGGCAGCCCATGACGGCGCATGACGTCGATGCCGTAGCCCTTGTTGCCCAGCAACTCACGAGGAAGCGCGGTTTCACCCGACAGCCGAACCACTGGCGCGGTGCGGATCATCGGCCCCTCCCTCGAATTTCGGCCCGCAGGCGACAGCGAGCTTCTCACTTGCGACCATTGTCCATCGCCGCGGCCCAGACGATATGTCCTTCGAAGCCAAGCGATTCCGCCAGCGCGCGATAGCGACTCACCGAATCCCGGTAGGCGACATCGTCGCTGCAGGCGCGGGCCAGCAGCGCGCGCAGCCGCAACAGCGTGATCTCGGCTATGGCCGAATCTGGAGACACCTTCACCAAACGGTTGATTGCCGCGCGGGCTTGGACCAGGTCGCTTTCGGTGCGACGCTCAAGCAGCGTCTCCACCAGCAGGCCGGTGCCCCAAACTCCGTAACCGACCCGCCCGTCTTCGGCGAGCTCATCGCAGGCGTGGCGCATGGCCACAATAGCGGCGTCACGGTCGCCGTGCTTGGCCCTCTCATGGTTGATCACCACCGTGTTGGTCGGCACCAGGGACGGCATCCGCGCGTGCTGCCACTCGAGGGCTTGCGTCGCGAGCTCAAGACCGCGGCGACGGTCCGCTTCGGTGTCCCGACACAACAAGGCGACGCCCAACGTGTATTCGGTGAAGAGCACCGCGATGTCGCTGCTGGCCCGCAGGGCAGCCTGCACCGCCTCTTCGATCGTGCGCAGCACGGAATCGTCGGCGCGCAGGACCCCGTAGCGAATCGCCAATCCGTAGGTCCAGGGGATGACGACGCCGAGGGTTGACGGGTCATTGTCCCGGGCCATCGCGACGGCGTCGTCGAGATCCTGTCGCCAGCCGGGGCGGCCCAGCCACCACCGTGCGATGCCGCGAAAACCCACCGCGATTGCCACCGGCGACCCCATTCCGAAGCCGGCGCCCTTGGTGGCGTCGCCCGCGGCCAGGTCGACGATGGTCTGCGACCACCGCAAGATCTCGTCGAACTCGCCGGTATTGAACCAGTTCGCAAACGCGATGAATGCCAGCCCGATCGTCAGATCGGGGTCGCCGATCGACGCCAGCAATGCCATCTGTTCGGATGCCAACCGGGAACCATCGCGGGACCTTGCGTAGAGGAGCTCGGTGGCCAGCCTGGTCATCCCGATGGCCAGCGAGACGTTATCCCCGGCCGCGGTGCACAGTTGCCGCAACTCCGCGAAGCGGCCCTGGCTTTCCTGTATTGGCCGGCCCTGCCAGTCGGTGGCGCACAGCATGGTGCGCGGAGCGATGCGCATCGACAAGTGGTCGGCGTCGTCGGCGGGCAATGCGTCGGCGATCAGGCGTGCCCGTTCCCAGCTGACACGGGCAGCGGTGAGGTCACGGTTGGTCGACCAGGTGGCGGCGCGCATGTGCCACCCGTACGCCGCGACCAGTTCGCCCGCCGACTCGAGATGCTCGGCGATCAGCGCTCCATTCTCGTCCACGGATCCCGGCGCCGAGTCTTGTATTGCGGCGGCCAGGCGTCGGTGCCATTCGGCGCGATCGGACTTCAGCTGTGATTCGTAGGCCACCGCGCGGATCAGCGGATGACGGAAGGCGTATTCGGGGCTCGGGATGGACCTCACCTGATCGATCAGCTCGGCGGCGAGCAGCTCGTCGAAACCCGTATCGATCCCCAGCGCGGCCAGCAGGCCCGCGTCGAAGCGCGCCCCGATCACAGAGGCCGCGTTCAGCGTCCGCTTGGCCGGTGTGGGCAGCCGGTCGATGCGCGCCTCGATGGCCGCCTGCACGGTGGCCGGCACGCTGACGTCGGCCACGTTCGTATCGCACGCGTAGTCGCCGTGCTGGCCGGTCAGTACGCCGCGCTGCACCAACTCGCGCACCATCTCCTCGGCGAAAAACGGATTTCCCGCGGCGCGCTCGGCGATGATCGTCGCCAGCTCGCCGACCGACGGGTCCGGACCCAGCAGCTCGCATATCAGGGCTGCGGTGTCCGAACCGCCCAGTGCGGCGAGGGCTATCGTCTGGGACCCGGGCGTGTGCGTCAGCGTTCCCGCGTACTCGGGACGGGCGGTGATCAGCACCATCACCTTGGTGCGCGGAATCACCGTCAGCAATTCGGCCAGCATCGATTCGCTGACCGCGTCGATCCAATGCGCGTCCTCGACGACATAGAGCGCCGGTGCGGTGCGCGCCAGCGACACGGTGTTGATCAGTGCGGCGAGCCGACGCCGTCGCGCATCGGGGTTGATCGGGGGCAGCGGTATCTCGGGATCGGCGACACCGAGCAGGTCATCGAGCAGCAGCAGATCCTCCGGGTCGGCATCGGAAGGCACCAAGGCCCGCAACCGTGTGCGGGCGGCTGCGCCGTCGAGGTCCGCCACCCCGCAGCCGGTTCGCAGCAGGCCCGCGATGACGCCGAAGGAAACGTCGTGGGCGTGCGATTCGCAGAAGGCCCAGACGACCTCGACCCCGCGACCGGCAGCCAATGCCGCGGCCTCGCGGGCCACCCGGCTCTTGCCAATGCCCGGCGGGCCGATCACCGTGACGACACCACCGCGGCCGCCGATCGCGCGGTCCACCATGGCGTCGAGCGCCGCCATCTCCCAGCCCCGACCGACCAGGCTCGCCTCGGCCCTGCCTACCGGCCCGTCCGGCGGGCTGGTCGCCAGCAGCCGGTACGCGCGCACCGGCTCGTCGGCGCCCTTGATGTGCACCCACTCCGGCTCGGCCAGCGTCACGGCGTTCTCGACCAGCCGTGCCGTCGGCTCCGACAGCATCACCCCGCCGGGCGGCGCCACTGACTGCATCCGTTCCGCGAACCCGACCGCCTCGCCGGTCGCCGTGTACCTCGGTGACCCCGAAGCGATCTCACCGGCGATCACCCGGCCTGAATTCAGGCCCACCCGCAATCGCAACGTCACGCCATCGCTGCGTGCCACCTCGCGCGTCAACCGACTGGCCTCGTCGTGGATGGCCGTGGCGGCAAGGCAAGCGCGAAAAGCGTGATCTTCCAAGGCAACTGGGGCGCCGAACAGTCCCATCACGCCGTCGCCGTAGTACTCCACCGTGCCGTTGTAGCGGCGCACTACCGCCGCCGTCCGCTCCACCAACTCCGTAATGATGTCGCGAAAGCGCTCGACGTCCAGTGCGGCGGCGATGTCCATCGAGCGCACCACGTCGGCGAACAGCACGGTCACTTGTTTGTATTCGGCCGGACTCGGGACTGCCGCGACGGCGGCGCCGCACTCGCTGCAGAACTTCGCGCTCGACGAGAGTTCCGCCCCGCACGACCTGCACACCAAACCATGAGCGTCGCTCACGCCGACATTGTGTCATCGTGCACGCCCGGCGGGTCGTGGACGTCGAGAACTGACTCGGTGTTCGGCGCGGATGCCTACCCGAACGTCCACGTCAATGCCGCCGCACTGGACGTTGTGATCGCGGTGGCGACGGGTGCGCTGCCCCAGCTCGGGGAAGGCCGAACCCGCCGCTACTGGCCGCCCTTGCGGGCCAGGTCGATGGCGTACTGGTCCACGAAAGTGCCCGCCGGCGGGTCCCCCTTGCCGCATGACCCGTCGGATTCGCCGGGACGCTTGATCCACAGGTAGGCGTCCGCGTGCGCGCCGGCGGTGGCCGCCGTCGGGGGAGCACCCAGTGCGCGGCCGCCGGGGTTGCACCAGTTGTGGTCGGGGTCGGGCGCCGGCCCGGCGCCGTTGCGGGACGTGTCGACCACGTAGTGCGCGCCGCCCGTAAGCCCCGAAATCGCTTCGCCGTAACCGATTTCGTCATCGGTCGTATAGAAGTTCGCGGTGTTGACGCTGAAACCGCGCGCGTGGCCGATACCGGCCTGGTTGAGCCTGCCGGCCATGTCCTCGGGGCTGTGCCAGCGCAGGTGACCGGCGTCGACGTACACGGCGGCGGCCGGATCGTGCGTCAGGGTGTCGACGGCGTAGCGGATCAGGTCGAAGCGCTCCTGGCGCTGATCACCCGACAGGCAGTCGGCCATGGCGAGCGCGTCGGGTTCGACGATGACCGCCGCCGGTGAAGAGCCCAGCTGAGCCGCGATGCCGTCGATCCAGCCGCGGTATTCCGCGCCCGACCCGAACCCGCCCGCGGCGTAGCTGCCGCAGTCGCGGTGCGGAATTCCGTAGAGCGTGAACACCGGCAGGGCGCCGGCGGCCGCCGCGTCGCCGGTGTACTTCGCGACCGTGGCCGCCGACGAACCCGGGACGATCCAGTACGCCTGCGGCGTATTGGCGATGGTGTTCAGCTCGGGGCTCGGCGGATTGGCATGCTGCGAGGCGCGCATGGCCGCCGAGGCGGGATTGACGTAGAAGGGCATGGCGGCCAGCGGGTTGCCGTCGCCGGCGGCCAGGCGCACAGCCCGGGCGGGCCCGACGTGCGCCGGGGCGGCGAGAAGGCCGAGCCCGGCAAGGGCCACGACCGTGAGGAATGGGGCGATCCAGCGCGCGACTGCACCAGCAGCTGAGAACATCACCCCAGGAAATTAGCGAACCGGAGCATCGAGCGCCAATCGTCGGCGTCAGGCACCGACGGCGCGTTCCAGATCCGTTAGCGAGGTCTCCAGGTGCCCGAGCAGTCGCTGCACGTGCGGGACCTGCTGGCACGCCACCACACCGAAATCGAGTTTGCCCGCGTTGTTGATGAAAGTGATGTTGAGCGCCTGCCCGTGGGTGATGTGAGACAGCGGGTAGCTGCCGTCCATGCGCGCGCCGCCGTAGTACATCTGCTCGGCCGGTCCCGGCACATTCGAGATGACGAGGTTGAACGGCGGCGGCGTCGACGACACGAAACCCGGCACATCCGAGAAGCCGAGCGGAACGATGCTCATCGCCGACAACGCGACCACCTGTGCGCGCGGCAGCTCGGCGAGGACGTCCTTGTTGCCCCGCATGGCGGCGCTGATGATGTCGAGCCGTTCCGCGGGGTCCTCGACCTCGGTGGCCAGATTGCACAGGATGGCACCGACCTTGTTGCCGCCGCTGCCGTCGTCGGCCGCCGGGCGCAGGCTCACCGGAACCAGCGCGATCAGCGGCGCGTCCGGCAGGGCATCCTGTTCGAGCAGGTAGTAGCGCAGCGCGCCGGCACACATCGCCAGTACCGCGTCGTTGAAGCTCACCCCGGCGGCCTTCTTGACCCGCAGGATCCGGTCCAGTGACCACGACTCGGCGGCGAACCGCCGGGCGCCGCTGATCTTCACGTTGAACATCGTGCGCGGCGCCCGGAAGGGCAGGGTCAGTTGCTGCTCGACCAGCGCCCCGCGGGCCAGCTTCAACGTCGAGGAGGGCAGGCCCGCAACGGCTCCCGCGAACTTGGTCAGCGAACCGAGCAGGGACGAGTTCTGCGGGGCCGGCCGCTCGAGTTGGGGCACGCTCCACAACGCCCGCACCTCGGTGTCGCTCGGGTCGACCGACATCGCGCGTTCGAGCAGCTTGGCCGCCGCGGCGCCGTCGATCAGCGAATGGTGCACCCTGATGTACAGGGCAAACCGGCCGTCGTCCAGCCCTTCGATCACGTACGCGTCCCACAGCGGACGATGGCGGTCGAGCAGGTTGGTGTGCAGGCGCGAGGTCAGCTCGAAGAGGTCGAGCAGCCGGCCCGGTGCCGGCAGCGCCAGGTGCCGGACGTGGTAGTCGATGTCGATCTCGTCGTCGTGGGTCCAGGCGAGCAGGTCGGATCCGGCGACGATCCTGGCGGGGCGCTTGCGGAAGGTGGGCTGGACTTGGTCGTCGGCAACCAGTGCGTCGGCGAAGTTGCGGACGAAGTCCGGTCCCGCGCCCTCCGGCGGCGTGAACAACGACAGGGCGCCCACGTGCATCGGGTGCTCGCGTGATTCGGCAATCAGGTACAGCGAGTCGGTCGGCACCATCAGTTCCATGTATTCATTAGACCGCGCCCGCGGCCAAGCGCAGCAAATCGGTGCCTGATTCAGCTCTCGCCGACGGGTGAGGGGCTCTCGCTGTCGGTGAAGGGCAGGTATCGCCCCTGCTCCGCGGAAAATCCCCACAGCACGCCTATCGGCCGGTCCATGACGGTGACCAGCGTTTCGACGTCCTCGTCGCTGACCTCGACCGTTCGCGGTGGCTCGCCGGTGGCCGGGTCCTGGGTCTCGTAGCAGAACAGCAGCGGAATCGTGGGATGAATCCAGTAGGAGATGCAGACCTCTTGTCCGGAATCGTTGTGGCCGGCGATGGTCAGGAAGTACCCGCGGCCATCGGCAAACCGGCGCCGCGTCGCGGCGTGCAGATGGGCCAGGAAGTGGTTCTCGTCGCCGAACGAGAGCCGGACCTGACTCGGTCCGTAGAGCAGAACCGCCATATGTTCACCCCTGGTTGTCGTGTGCGGGCTGACGCTGTCTTAACGCTGCCGGAGCGGTCGGGCACGTACGAACGTAGGCCACCAGAACCACGGTCCCAGGATCCGCAGGATGCACGGCACGACGAACGAGCGCACGATCAGCGTGTCGAGCAGCAGTCCGATGCACACGGTGGAGCCCACTTGGCCGATCGTCCGCAGATCGCTGGTGAGCATCGCGAGCATGGTGAAGGCGAACACCAGGCCCGCCGACGTCACCACGCCACCGGTGCTGCCGAGCGCGCGGATGAGACCGGTGTTGAGTCCGGCGTGAATCTCCTCTTTGACGCGGGCGATCAGCAGCAGGTTGTAGTCCGAACCCACCGCCACCAGGATGATGAACGTCAGCGGCAACACCAGCCAATGCAGGTGCAGGCCGATCAGATGCTGCCAGACGAGCACGGAGAGCCCGAACGCGCCGGCGTACGAAAAGGCTACTGTGCCAGGGATTACCAGCGCGGCGACCAGGCTTCGCGTGAGGAACATCATGATCAGGAAGATCAGCACGAAGGCGGCGATCGCCGCGATCAGCAGGTCGGATGCGGCGTACTGCTTGATGTCCTTGTTGTTCGAGCCCGAGCCGCCGATATAGACGCGAGCGCCGGCCAACGAGGTCTCCTTCAGCGCCGTCGTGATGGCCGTCGGGAACGCCTCGACGTGTTGGACCCCTTCGGGGCCCATGGCGTTGCCTTCGTGGGTGACGATGAACCGGGCGGCCTTGCCGTCGGGCGACATCATCAGCGTCATACCGGTTTTGACGTCTTCGTTGTCGAAACCTTCCCGGGGGATGTAGAAGAAGTCGTCGCTGCGGGCGCGGTCGAAGTCGAGCCCCACGTTGATCAGGTCATCGAAGGTCTGGTCGGTCTGGATGGACTGCAGATCCGCGGACCCGTAGGTGTTGATCAGCAGTGACTGCAGCGCCGCCGTGTCGTCGCGCATGAGTTTGAACTGCGTGACCATCTGTGGCAGCAGTTTGTCGATGACCTCCAGAGAGCCGACGGCGTTCTTGATGTCGGCGGCCAGGTGGTCGATGCCGTCGAGCGCATCGAACACCGATCGGAAAGCCCAGCACACCGGGATGTCGAAACAGTGCCGCTCCCAGTAGAAATAGCTGCGGATCGGCCGGAAGAAGTCGTCGAGGTTGGATATCTCCTCGTCCAACTGCTGTGTGACCCTTTGCATGTCTTCCATGGTGACGACGGTCTTGTGCATCTCGTCCGACATGTGCTGGAAAAGGCCGACCAACCTGTCCAGGACCGCGACGGTGTGTTCCTGGATCTGTGCCTGCTCATTGGTATTGGCGTTCTGCTGCCTGTTGAACGGAAGCTGTTGACCGTTGCCGCTGCCCTGCGTGGTGAACAGGTAGGGCAGGGTGGCGTGTTCCAGCGGCCGGCCCAGGGGCCGGGTGATGCTTTGCACCATCGCGACGCCCGGAAGGCGAATCAGACTCTTCGCGACCCGATCCAACGAGACGAAATCGGCCGAGTTCCGCATGTCGTGGTCCGTCTCGACCATCAGCATCTCGGAAAACAGCTTGCTCTTCGAGAAGTGGTGATCCGCCGCAGCGAAACCCCGGTTGGCGGGCGCGTCGGCCGGTTGGTACTGACGGTCGTCGTAGTTCACCCGGTAGGTCGGCACGAAGACCGCCCCGATCATGACGACGGCGGTGCTGGCCGCCAGGATCGGCACCGGCCAGCGCACCACGCTAGTCCCGATCCGCCGGTACAGGTGCGCCTTGACCTGTTGTCTCGGGTCGAAGAGCCCGAACAGGCTGCCCACGGTCAGCAGGGCCGGACCGAGCGTCAGCGCCGCCACGATGGTGAACAGCATGGCGATGGCGACGGCCGGGCCCATGGTGTGGAAGTAGTTGAGCCGCGCGAAGGACAGGCAGTAGCACGCTCCCGCGATCGTCAGCCCGGAGCCGATGATGATCGGCGTGACGCCCCGGTATGCGGTGTAGAACGCCTCCTCGCGGCTTTCGCCGTCCTGTCGGGCCTCGTGGTAGCGGCCCATCAGGAAGATGCCGTAATCCGTTCCCGCGCCCAGGGTTAACGCGACGACGATGTTCACGGCGAACGACGACAGCTCGATGTACCCGAGATGCCCGAGCGTCGCGACCACGCCCTTGGCGACCAGCATCTCGATCAGGACGCCGGCCAGGGGCACCAGCAGGGTGGAAACCGAGCGGTAGACCAGCAACAGCATCACGACGATGAGGATGATCGTGACGATCGTGATGTCGTTCAGGCTCGAATTGGCAATGGCCACCGTGTCCGAGGCGAGCGGGGCCGCGCCGCTGACGTACACCTTAAGACCGGCCGGCGGGGTGTCCTTCGCGACGATGTCCCGGACGGCGTCGACGGACTGGTTCGCCTGCATCTGGCCGATGTCGCCGGCGAGCCGCAACAGCACGAATGCGGCCTTGCCGTCGACGCTTTGCGCGCCCGCCGCCGTGATCGGCTTGCCCCACAAGTCCATGACGTACTGCACGTGCCTGGTGTCCTGCTTGAGCCGGCGCATCAGGTCGTCGTAATAGCGGTGGTCCGCATCGCCCAACGGCCGATCGGCCTCGAACACGACCATGGTCATGCTGGTCGACGTGGACTCGTGGAACTTTTCGCCGATGCGCAGCATCGCCCGCTGCGACGGTGCGTAATGCGGGACCATTGGTCCCGCGAGTTCCTCCGCGACCCGCTCTACTTGGGGCACAAAGGTATTCGTCGTCACCGCGAGCACGGCCCAGAAGACGATGATCGGTATCGCCAGCGCGCGAACCATTCTCGGGACAAGCGGGCGATTCGCTGGGCGCGCGATCATGCGGATTTCACCCTGCAAGTGACGTGCGCGTCCTGATGGTTGTCGGACTGGTCGTCGCGGACGACGCCGTTCACCAGTATGCGGCAGCCCACCCGACCGCCGCGGACCTGCGCCGAGACACTGCCCGACACCACGGTGAGCGTGGTCGTTTCGGTGTGCGACCACGGCAGCGTCGTCAGGTCGACCCGATGCGGATGGCCGTCGATGTCCACGTAGACGAGCATCCCGCCGTCCCCGATGGAACCGGTCAATTCGTAGGTGAGCCGCTTGGGGGTGGTCTGCTCGGGTGCCTGTGGGCCGTTGACGGTGATGACGGGGCCGGGCGCGGAAAACTCGTGCACCTTCCACATGCACAGCCCGCCCACGCCGATCACCACGACGGCGACCAACGGCATCCACGCTCGCCCCAGAAAGGTCCTGCCGACTGAGCGAGGGCTCACTCGATCACCTCTTCAGGCTTTGGGCGCCGGCTTGGGCAGGCGCCTTTTCAATCGCGCGCTGCTGAGTAACCGGATCGCGAGGTTTGTGGAAGTCAGCATCGGGATCAGCCCCAGGAACGTGCGCTCCGAAGGCCGCGCGCCGTGCAGGTGTTCGAGGCTGCCGAACACGTAATAGCAGCCCAGCATGAACAGGGTGCCGGGGATGCAGAAGGCCAGCAACGACGTGCGGTCGCCGACGACGCGCCGCGCGAAATCCACCTCCTCCGCCGACATCGGCTCCCGCCTGCGCAGCTTGTTCATCACCGCCTTGGTGCTGCCGATTTCTTCGCTGATCGGCGTGGGCCCGCGCCGCTCCATTCGTCTGACGAAGACGGAGGCAAAGCATGCCAGGACCAGCACCAGCGCGAAGGCGATCAGGGTCAGCGGGGCATACAGGCGTGAATCCACGATGTCGGTCCTCCGTGCCGTCGTCGAACGATCGAAGACAGTCCAGACGCTACCTCTTGCGGACGGCGGCTCGCGACTTACTCAGCGACTTCTCAGCGCCCCCTCAATACGCTGGCGGTCCAACGTAAGGCCAGGTCGACACGCTCGCGGGAGATGCGGGCAATCATATGGAATGAGTTGCAGTACAACATGATTCGGCTTCACAATCGCGGCGGAGAAGATTGTCGTACGGCTATGACGGGTTCCCGGTCGCTGCGCCCACGGGAATTGGCGCAGGCGTCGGTGCTGGGCGCGCTGTGCGCAGCGATCGCGATCGTCACCGTTGTGCTGCCGCACGCCGGGGGCCTGGGTCTGCTGGGCGCCGTGCCGATCGGGCTGCTGGCCTACCGCCATCGGATCCGCGTCGTGGCCACCGCGGTCGTCGCCGCCGCCGTGATCGGCTTTCTGGTGGTCGGGTTGAGCGGCCTCGGGGCGGTCGCGCTCTGCGCCTACGTCGGGGGGCTGGCCGGAATCGTGAAGCGGCGCCGTCGGGGCGCGCCGACGGTGATCGCCGCGTCCGTCGCCGCCGGTGTCGTGGCCGGAGTCGCCGCCGTCGGCGCGCTGACCGTCCTGGCGCGGCTGCGGCAGTTGGTGTTCCATACGATCACCGCCACGGTGGACGGGGCGACGGCGGCCCTGGCGCGCGTGCCGCACCTGCAGCCGGCCGCGCGGCAGCTCGACCGGTTCTTTGCCGACGCGTTGACGCATTGGCAGTGGCTCGTCGTGGGATACGCCGTCGTGGCGATCGTGGTGACCTCGCTGATCGGCTGGTGGGCGCTGTCTCGAGTCCTGACGCGGCTGCGCGGCATCCCCGACGTGCACAAATTGGACACGCCCGCCGGCGCCGGGCCGATCGGGCCGGTGCCGGTGCGGCTGGACGAGGTGCGGTTGCGCTATCCGCACACCGATCGCGACGCGCTGCGGGCGGTCAGCCTGGAGGTACGCGCGGGCGAACACGTCGCGGTCACCGGTGCCAACGGCTCGGGCAAGACCACGCTGATGATGGTCCTCGCCGGCCGCGAACCGACCTCGGGCACGGTCGACCGACCCGGCGCGGTGGGTCTCGGGCAGCTCGGCGGCACCGCGGTGATCATGCAGCACCCGGAGAGCCAGGTGCTGGGCACCCGGGTCGCCGACGACGTGGTTTGGGGTCTGCCCCCGGGCACGACCACCGATGTCGACCGGTTGCTCACCGAAGTCGGGCTGGCGGGCCTCGCCGAGCGCGATACCGGCGGCCTGTCCGGCGGTGAACTGCAACGCCTGGCCGTGGCCGCCGCGCTGGCCCGCGAGCCGGCGCTGCTCATCGCCGACGAGATCACGAGCATGGTCGACCAGCGCGGGCGCGAGGCGTTGTTGGGCGTGCTGTCCGGTCTTGCCGACTGCCACGAGACCGCGGTGGTGCACGTCACGCACTACGACAACGAGGCCGCATACGCCGACCGCGTCATTGACCTGCGGGCCTCGCGGGACAACGCCGGTGCGCCGACATCGATGGTCGACACCGTGCCCGCACCGACCGTCACGGCGACCGGTCACCGGGCCCACCTGCCGGTGCTCGAACTCGCCGGCGTCGGCCATGTGTACGGCGGCGGCACCCCGTGGGCACAGGCCGCCCTGCGCGACGTCAGCTTTGTCGTCTGCGAGGGCGACGGGCTGCTCATCCACGGCGGCAACGGCTCGGGCAAGTCCACGCTGGCGTGGATCATGGCCGGGTTGACGGCACCGACCGCGGGCACCTGCCTGCTCGACGGGCGGCCCGCGTCGGAGCAAGTCGGCGCGGTAGCGCTGCAGTTTCAGGCCGCGCGGCTGCAGCTGATGCGCAGCCGCGTCGATCTCGAAGTGGCGTCGGCGGCCGGCTTCTCGCCGGACGATCGGCCCCGGGTGGCCGCGGCGCTGGCCGCCGTCGGCCTGGGCGCCGAGCTTGCGCAGCGGCGCATCGATCAGCTCAGCGGCGGCCAGATGCGCCGCGTGGTGCTGGCCGGGATCCTGGCGCGGTCTCCGCGCGTGTTGATCCTCGACGAGCCGCTGGCGGGGCTGGACGCCGCCAGCCGGCGCGGGCTGGTGCGGCTGCTTACCGAACGCCGCCGCGCCACAGGCCTGACCGTGGTGGTCATTTCGCATGACTTCGCCGGGCTTGAGGAGCTGTGCCCGCGCACCCTGCACCTGCGCGACGGACGGCTGGAACCGGTGCCCGCCGCACCTGCGGTCAACCGCCCGACTGGCCCGAGTCGCCGCCCGCGTCGCCCCGTCGTCTTGCTGCGCCCGGTGCCCGGGCGTTCGGCCATCCATGAGCTGTGGGCCGGCACCAAACTGGCTGCCGTGTTTGCCGTTTCGTTGCTGCTGACCTTAGACCCCGGATGGGTGCCGATCGGGCTGGCGGCCGCGTTGGCCCTGACGACGGCGCGGGTGGCGCGCATTCCGCGCGGTGCGCTGCCGTCGGCACCGCGGTGGCTGTGGATCCTGCTGGCCGTCGTCGGCGGCATGGCGCTCTTCGGCGGGGTCGGCGGTCTGCTGGATTTCCTGCGCATCACCGCGCTCTCCGCCGTGCTGCTCGGCCTGGGCGGGCTGGTGTCATGGACGACGAACGTCGCCGAAATCGCTCCGGCGCTGGCCACTTTGGGCCGCCGGCTGCGGCCGTTGCGGATCCCGGTCGATGACTGGTCGGTCGCGTTGGCGCTCGCGCTGCGCACCTTTCCGATGCTGATGGAGGAATTCCGCGCGCTCCACGCCGCCCGCCGGTTGCGGCCCAAACACCGCCCGCGCAACCACATTCGGCGGCTGAGGCAATTGGGGGCCGACGTGACCGACCTGATGGTCGCGGTCCTGACGGTGACGCTACGGCGCGCCGACGAGATGGGCGATGCGATCACCGCGCGAGGCGGGGCCGGCCAGTTCTCCGCGGCGCCGTCGCGGCCGAAACGCGCCGACTGGATCGCGCTTTCGATCGTGGCGGCGGTGTGCGTGGTCGCGTTGTCGGTGGGCTGAGTGGCCGGCTGTGTGAGCTGGTCAGAACCGCACCGGCACGTTCGCCAGCGCGCAGTCCGGGATGCGTTCGGCGGCGCGCAGCAGGAAATTCAGCTTCTCGATGCGCTCGCCGGACCGCGGCGCGCCGTTCTTCTGCAGCGGCGCGCCCAGTCCCAACGCCAGATCCATCACGACATCGTCGATGACCCCGCCCGATCGGCCCGACGGCATCGCCAGAATGCCGTTCTGCCAGCCGTATTCGACGCAGTCAAGTGCCTCGGCGATGGTGCCCACCTGGTTCGGTTTCAGGACGAAGCCGTCGACGGCCGACAGTTCGACCGCCCGCTGCAGGCGGTCGCGGCGGGTGACGATCAGATCGTCGCCGAGGATGAGCGAGCGGTCGATACTGCGCGCCGCCTTCGCGAAGCCGTCCCAGTCGTCCGCGTCGAGCAGGTCCTCGATGAACACCATCGGGAAGTCCTCTGACAGCGCCCGGGCATAGTCGACCAGCGCCTCCGCGCTCACCCGCTCGCCGTTGAGCGCGTACATGCGCGTGGCCGGTTCGTACACCGCGCTGGAGGCGCAGTCCAGCGCGAAAGCCATCACATCGGCGCAGCCGGCGCGCTCGGCGGCCTCGGCCAGGATCTCCAGGACCACCCGCGGGTCGCTGGCGGGGGCGACGTACCCGTACGACGGCGCCAGATGCGGGGTGCGACCGAACCGCTTGGCGAGCACATCGCCGAGCACGTTGAACAGCCGCACACCGTTTTCGATGGCGGACTCGATAGAGTCGGCGCGATAAGGCACCGCGAGGAATTCGTTGAACGTCTGGCAGACGTCCCCGCAGCGGCCGCCGTTGATCATGTTGAAGCTGGGCACCGGCACGGTGTCGGGCAGTGGACGTCCCACCAGGGCGCCGACATACGCGTAGGTGGGTACGCCCGCCGCCGCGGCCGCCGCGCGCAGCAGCGCGACCGAGGTGGAGTAGATCGCGTTGCCGCCGAGCCGGTGTTTGTCCGGCGTGCCGTCGAGGTCGATCATGACGCGGTCCAGCGTCCGTGGGTCGTCGAGTTCGGCGCCGAGCAGGGCGGGGGCGATCTGGTCGTTGACCGCGGAGACGGCCCGACGCACGCTCAGTCCGTCGTATTCGGCCCGGTTTCCGTCGCGCAGGACGAACGCCTCGTGCACGCCGACCGAACTGCCGGTGGGCGCCGCGCCACGTCCGGTATGTCCTGTGTCGGTGGTGATTTCAACCTCCACCAGCGGACGTGCCTTGCAGTCCAGCAGTTGGCGGGCGACGATCGACGCGATCCTCATGGCAGCGTCAGCGTAGCGGCGGGCCGCTGAGAATCCGCTGAGTAGCCGTGTTCTCAGCCGATCTTCAGCCCTGGACAATCAGACTATGCGGATGGGTATCTCGGCTCGCTCGGCCGCAGCGTCGGCGATCGTCGTACTGGTCGCCTTCACGGTGGCGGGGGCGGGCCTGGTCGCGATCCTCTACCGTTCGCTGCTGGCGGGCGTTGACGACGCCGCGGCCGGCCGGGTTCGCCACATTTGCGCAGCGCTGCAATCCAATTCGCCCGAGGCCCTCGACAGCGCTCTGTTGACCACCGACCAGCATGTGGTGGCGATCCAACTGGTCGCCGCGGACGGCAGAGTGGTCGCGCGGTCCGGATCCGCACCCAACACCCCGCTGGTACCCATCGCCGGCTTCGGCTTCATGCTGCGCCGCGGCCTGCCCGACGACGCGGTGGCCGATGACGATATGCGGGTGAGCGGTCAGCGGGTGCACACCCCGACGGGTGACTACACGGTGCTCGTCGGTGGCGGGAGTGAGGCGGTCGAGGCGAGCGCACGGACGGTGGCGCTGCTGCTGGCCTGCGGCGCGCCGATCATCGTCGCGGTCGCGGCCGGGGCGACCTACCGGCTGGTCAGGCGTTCGCTGCAGTCCGTGGACGCGATCCGGGGCAGGGTGGCCGAGATATCCACGTCCGATCTGGCCGAACGGGTTCCCGTGCCCGGCGGTCGCGACGAGATCGCGGCGCTGGCGGTCACCATGAACGAGATGCTGTCACGCATCGAAGCCGGCCACCGCGCGCAGCAGCGATTCGTCAGCGATGCGTCCCACGAGCTCCGAAGTCCGCTGGCAACCATCATTTCCGGCCTGGAACTCGTCGAGGTTCATCCCGAGCTGCTGGACACCGAGCTCGCGGTCGAGACCCTGCTGCCCGAGGCGCGGCGCATGCAGGCGCTGATCGACGACCTACTGCTGTTGGCCCGCGCCGACGAACAAAGCCTGGTGCTGCGCAGACAGGAGATTGCCCTGGACGAGCTGGCCTGGACCGAGGCTGCCCGGGTGCGGCGGGACGCGCGGTGCGTGGTGGAGACCGACGTCTCCCCGACACGGCTGAGCGGCGACCCCGCGGCCATATCGCGGGTACTGCGTAACCTCGTGGACAACGCTGTGCGCCATGCGAACTCGCGCGTCGGCATCGAAGTCGGCAGCCGGGCAGGCTCGGCCACCGTCACCATCAGCGACGACGGACCCGGCATCGCCCCCGCCGAGCGCAGCCGGATATTCGAGCGTTTCGTGCGTCTGGATTCCGACCGCTCCCGGGGCGGCGGTGGCACCGGCCTGGGTTTGGCGATCGTGGCGGAGGTCGTCGCCGCGCACGGCGGCACGATCGATGTCGACGACCGGCCCGGCGGCGGGACCAGAATGACGGTGATGTTCCCTCAGTCCACCAACCGGTAGCCCACGCCGCGAACCGTCTCAATGGTGTTGGTACCGAACGGAACATCGATCTTACGGCGCAGATAGCCCACGTAGACCTCGACGACGTTGTCCGGACCCTCGTAGTGCGCGTCCCAGACGTTGTGCAGTATCTGGGCTTTGGTCACCACCGCGTCCTTGTTCTGTAGCAGGAATTCCAGCAGTCCGTACTCGCGGGGCGTCAAGGTTATCGGCGTCGAGTCGCGGTGGACCGTGTGCCGGGTGGGATCCAGTGACAGCGAACCGGCGGCCAACACCACCGGCCGCTCGGGGGCGCCGCGCCGCGCCAGCGCTCGCAGTCGCGCCACCAGCACCCGGAATGAAAACGGTTTGGTCAGATAGTCATCGGCGCCGAGGTCGAACGCGTCGGTCTGGTCGTACTCGCCGTCCTTGGCCGTGAGCATGAGCACCGGTGTCCAGACGTTCTGTTTGCGCATGCGGCGCAACACCTCATACCCGCTCAGGCCCGGCAGCATGATGTCGAGAACCGCGACGTCGAAGCGGTTTTCGACGGCCTCGTGCAAGCCCTCGATCCCCGTGCCGACGGCGACGACGACGAAGCCCTCGGCCTTCAGCCCCTTGGCCAGGGTCGCCGACAATCTCGGTTCGTCCTCGACCAGCAATACCCTCACGTCGAGCGCCCCTCCGCATCGGCCCTGCCCCGGGGTGAGCGTAAACCCAACGTGCGGCGGCCGCTTTCGACGAGCACCCGGTACAGCGCCGCGTCGTCGATGTCGGCGACCCCGGGGTCCGCGGCGGCGGCCAGCCCGGCCAACACCATCGAGGCCTTCACCTGACCCGTCGGGCCCGGGCTCACGCCGGCGAGCAGGGCGATCTGCCGGCCGATCAGGCGCTCCCACTCGGGGTTGATCCTGAGCACCTCCACGACTCCGGGGTCCAGCGCCAGCACGGCGGCCACCCGACGGTTGGCGACGATGTGTGCGGCGTAGCCGGTGAGCATGTGCTCGGCGCGCGCGGACGCCGAGCGGCGCGTTCCGGCCTCCTCGATGACGGTCTGCAGGTGCTTCAGCACCGGGCCGACGATGGCCCGCAACAGGTCCTCGCGGGTGCGGAAGTGGTGGTAGATCGCGCCCTTGGTGAAGCCCAGCTCGTCGGCGATCATCTGCAGCGATGTGCCCGCGTAGCTGTGCCGATTGAACAGCTCGACCGCCGCCGCGAGCAGGCGTTCGCGGGTGTGGGCGTCGGCGGTGCCGTCCATGGCTTCGGGGAGGGCGCTGGTCATGGTGCTCCGGTCGGTGTGCATCTCACAATAGCTGGTCGATCGTCCAGTAGTTTCCTATACGTTCGTCCAGCAATTCCTGGACGATCGTATAGCGAGGGAGTTGCCGTGGACCGCCGCCGCGAGTACCGCGGACGACGTGCTGACCGGCTTGGCCACCGCCACGTTTCCGGACGGCACCGTGCCCGCCGTCGACGACGTGGTGCGCGTGGCGACGGCCTGCCGGGGATCATGGCGCAGCACCGCCGCGCGTCGCGACGAAATTAGGTTTTCGCTCCGAGTCGCAGTATTCTTGCGCGCGGTTCGTCAACGACTCAGGAACACACTCAAATGCCTATTCAGCCCACTTTGCGGCGCCCGCGTTCGTTGCGCAGTACCCAGCGACTCGCTCAGCGTGTGAACTACCTAACGGTCGGCCAGTGCTTCGAGATCGAAGTGACTCGCGATGCGGACGGATGGCTGATCCGGATACCCGAGGTCGGCGGCGTCGCCCGCGCCAGCCGTCGGGCCGCGGTGGAGACGGCGGCGCGCAAATGCATCGCCAACCGGACCGGCATCCCCATCGGCTACGTCGCCGTGTACGTCGCAAGCGAGATCGGCTAGCGGCACAGCCGCCCGGCTCAGACCTTGACGGTCAGCGGCCAGACTTTCCAGATGTCGTCGCAGTATTCGGCGATGGCGCGATCCGACGAAAACTTGCCGCTGCGTGCCGTATTGAGGATCGACATCTTCGTCCAGGCGTCCCGGTCCTGCCACGCCGCGCTCACCCGCTCCTGGCATTGCACGTAGGACGCGAAGTCCGCGCACACGAGGAATGAGTCGTGGTAGCGCAGGTTGTCCACCAGCGGCTGGAACACCTCGGGGTCGCCGTGCGAGAACGTCCCGCCGGCAATCAGATCGAGCACCGCGCTGAGCTCTTCGTTGCTGTCGATGTAGTCGGCCGGGCGGTAACCGCTCGCCTTGAGCGCTTCGACCTCGTCCACGGTCAGGCCGAACAGGAAGAAGTTCTCCGCTCCGGCCTCTTCGCGGATCTCCACGTTGGCGCCGTCCAGGGTGCCGACCGTTAACGCGCCGTTGATCATGAACTTCATGTTCCCGGTGCCCGACGCTTCCTTGCCCGCGGTAGAGATCTGCTCGGAGACGTTGGCCGCCGGGTAGATCAGGTGCGCGTTCTGCACGTTGAAGTTCGGGATGAACGCCACCTTCAGGCACTTGTTGACGTCCGGGTCGGCGTTGATCGTCTCCGCGACGGCGTTGATCAGCTTGATGATTCGCTTGGCCAGGAAGTAGCCGGGCGCCGCCTTGCCGCCGAAGATGAAGGCGCGCGGTGGAATCGAGAGTCCGGGGTTCTGCTTGAGGCGGTAGTAGAGCGCGATGATGTGCAGGACGTTGAGATGCTGGCGCTTGTACTCGTGAATGCGCTTGACCTGGATGTCGAAAATCCACTCCGGGTTCAGGTCGACCCCGGTAGCGGAACGGATGAAGGTGGCCAGGCGGGCCTTGTTGTTGCGCTTGATGTCCCGCCACTGCGCCCGGAAGGAGGAGTCGTCGACGAACGCCTCCAGCCCGCGCAGCCGCCCCAGATCGGTCAGCCAGCCCTCGCCGATGCTGCGGTCCAACAGTTCCCGCAGCCCCGGGTTGGCCAGCGCCAGGAAGCGGCGCGGGGTCACGCCGTTGGTCTTGTTGCTGAACCGCTCCGGCCACATCTCGTAGAAGTCTTTGAGCACACTGTCTTTCAGCAGCTCGGTGTGCAGCGCGGCCACACCGTTGATGGCGTGGCTGCCGACGGTGGCCAGGTGCGCCATCCGGACGTTCTTGCGGCCGTCCTCGCCGATCAGCGACATCCGGCGGACGCGGTCCGCGTCGCCGAGGAACTTGACCCGCACCTCGTCGAGGAACCGGCGGTTGATCTCGTAGATGATCTCGAGGTGGCGGGGCAGCGACTCGCCGAACATCTCCAGCGGCCAGGTTTCGAGGGCCTCCGGCAGCAGCGTGTGGTTGGTATAGGCGAACGTCGCGACGGTGATCTCCCACGCTTCTTCCCACTCCAGCTGGCGCTCGTCGAGCAGCAGCCGCATCAGTTCGGCGACGCCGATCGACGGGTGAGTGTCGTTGAGCTGCAGCGCGAACCGTTGCGGGAGCTCGCGCACGGAGACGTCGGCCAGGTCGTCCATGATGTGCAGGACGTGCTGCAGCGAGCAGGACACGAAGAAGTGCTGCTGCAGCAGGCGCAGCCGCTTGCCGGCCTCCGGCTCGTCGTTGGGGTAGAGCACCTTGGTGACCGTCTCCGAGGTGACCTCGTCCTCGACCGCCTTGTAGTAGTCACCGGTGTTGAAGGCTTCCAACGCAAAGGACTTGACCGCCCGCGCGCTCCACAGTGTCAGCACGTTGCAGGTGTTGACGCCGTAACCCTGGATGGGCGTGTCGTACGCGACGCCCTTGAGCATCAGCCCGGGCACCCAGCGGGCGCGGTCGCGGCCGGCGTCATCGGTGTAGCGCTCGACGTAGCCGCCCCACTTGACCAGATAGTTGACGTCGGGTTTGGCGATTTCCCAGGGGTTTCCGCTGTCCAGCCAGTTGTCGGTCTGCTCGACCTGCCAGCCGTCGTGGATCTCCTGGTCGAAAATGCCGAATTCGTAGCGGATGCCGTAGCCGATGGCCGGGCGTTCCAGCGTGGCCAGCGAGTCCAGGTAGCACGCGGCGAGCCGGCCCAGGCCGCCGTTGCCCAGCCCCGGTTCCTCCTCGCAGGCCAGCACCTCGTCGTAGTTCTGGCCCATCGCGGCCAGCGCGGTCTTGGCGGCCCGCTCCATGCGCAGGTTGAGCAGGTTGTTGCCCAGCTGCGGGCCCATCAGGAATTCGGCCGACAGGTAACAGGTCACCTTGCGGCCCAGGTCGAGCGAGACCTGCGTCGACGCGACCCGGCGGTCCTGCATGCGGTCCCGCACGGCCAGAGCCAGCGCCCGGTAGTAGTGCACGGGCCGAAGTGCGGCCGCCGGCCGTCCGATCGAATACCGCAGGTGGTCGGTGATCGCGCGCTGCAGCGCGGGAGCCTGCATGCCCGTGCGGGCCGGCTCGACGAGGTCGGCGCGCGGTGGTCCGTCGGCGGGCGTCTGTTGGACGTCGGTCATCGTGGGTCCTACTCCCTAGAGATCGCGGGTGTGCACGGCGGCAAGCAGGCAGACAGTCTGGCAGCGATATTTGCACACCTGGGCGGGAATTGCCGTCCGAAGCGTGAACGTCTAAGGAAGGTGCCGATCGATCACCCGGTGGCACCGGGTGCGGATGCCGAAAGCGTCAGGCGCTATCCGGGAATCTGATACGCGCACCGGCCGGGGGAGTGCTCGGTGAGCGGGACGGCCTTGCCGTCCACCAGGATCTTGCAGTCGTGGTGGCCGCTGTGGTCGGTCCAGTTCAGCGCCAGGTACGGACTGCCGGTCACCGTGACCGTCTGCGACCACGGCAGGGGAACCCAGGTGTTGGTGTTCGCCGGATACACCGAGGTCCCGGGGTCGGGGATGATGGAGAACGCGTCGCCGTGGCCGGTGATCTGGAAGGTGACCTGGTGGGTCACGTCGGCCGCGGCCGTCGGCGGCAACACCTGCGGCGCGACCGCAATCGCGGCTGCCGCGAGCACGCCGGCCAGGGCCCGGGACCGTGGTGCCCGTGACGTCAGCCAACCTGCGCCGGCGGGGGTGTCTGCGGCTGGGTTGCTCATTGTTGACTCCTTTACCTGCGGCGCGAGGCGGGTGACGGCGGGATTGGCTGCCGCCTCGGCAGGGATTTGACGTTACAGAGCAAACCCAAACATGGGAACTCCGACGGTCGCCCGGCGGCCTCGTCAGGTTCAGTCGGTGACGGTCATCTGGCTGCGGCTGGTCGCCCAGGACCGCGCGAAGACGTCGATCGGTACCTGTTCGTCACGTCCCCTGGCGCTGCCGCTGTCGTTGAGGTGCACGAGACCCGCCTTGGCGTCGACGCCCGTCACCACGACGGCGTGGTTGGCCTGCGGGCCGCCCGCCGGCGTTTTGTCCCTGACCGGCTGCTGCCAGATGAGTTCGGCATTGACCCCGACGATTACCTTGTGGCCCTTGGCCAGCGCCTGCTCCAGCAGGTCCATGCCGGTCGGGGCGTCGCCCTTCGGGCCGTCCTTCTGGTAGGAGTTCACGGCGTGGATGCCGTAGTGCGCAAGCAGCACCGGTTCGTCGGCGAACGAGGTGCCCGAAGAGCCTTCGCCCCCTTTGCGTTTCCCGGGCCTGGTGTACACGGGTCCCTTGTGCACGGTGCTGGGGGTCGACTCGGCCAGGGCGACGATGGCCCGCTCCGAGGGCTGGTCGCCCGTCAGCTCACCGACCACGTCGGCGATCGCCATCGGCACGCAGTCGTCGTCGTACTGCTGGCGGTGCCAGAACCGGGCGGCCGCAATGGGATCGCCGTAGACGGCCTCGGCGCTGGTCACCTCGGGCGGGAAGGGCGTGGCTTTGGCCTCTGGGGTTTCGGCGACCGCCGGGCCGAGCGCCAGTCCCACTGCGAGCGCGGTCGCGCCGATCGCGATGCGGGTGCCGATCATGCTGTGTCCTCGTCGCTGCCGCGGGGATGGAATGGCTGGCGCAGGGGTTTCGCTGTCCGATCCCGATGAAAGTTAGAGGGAGTTTACGGAGCGGCGGGGGATTCACGGGCTTGATTCGGCAAATGTCGCAACCCGTAACGTTGTCGTGATGCAGAACCTCGATTCTCGCCTCGGCCGCCACGCGCCGGCGGTGCTGAGTCTGTTCCGGTTCGTCTACGGCCTGCTGTTCGTTATGTCCGGCTGCAACTCGTTGTTCGGCTGGCCCGTCCCGTCGAAATATGTGGCGGAAGTCGGATCCTGGCCCGGGTGGTATGCCGGGGTGATCCAGCTGGTCGCCGGTTTACTGATCGCGACCGGGCTGTTCACCCGGGCCGCGGCGTTCGTCGCCTCGGGACAGATGGCGGTCGCCTACTTCTGGATTCATCAGCCGCGAGCGCTGTGGCCCGTCGGTGATCCGCCGGCGGCCAACGGCGGGGCGCTGGCGATCCTGTTCTGCTTCGGCTTCTTCCTGCTCGTCTTCATCGGCGGGGGAAGCGTTTCGCTCGACGCGCTACGCGCCCGGAAGAGATGAGGAGGCCGACGGATGAGCGCGGATCATCGATGTGACGGGAAGGTGGCACTGGTCACCGGCAGCAGCCGGGGGCTGGGCAAGGCGATCGCGGCGCGCCTGGCCGCGCGGGGAGCGACGGTGGCGTTGACCGCGCGCACCGCCGACCCCGACCCCAGGTACCAGGGGTCGCTCAGCCAGACCCGCGACGAGATCGCCGCCGCCGGTGGCCGGGCCGTCGCGATCCCGGCGGACCTGTCCAAACCCGAAGAGCGCGAACGGCTCTTCGCCGACGTGGTGAGCGCCGTCGGGGCGCCCGACATCCTGGTCAACAACGCGGCGGTGACGTTCCTGCGGCCCCTCGACGATTTCCCGGACCGACGGGTGCGGCTGATGATGGAGATGCATCTGTTCGGCCCGCTGCACCTGAGCCAGTTGGCGATTCCCGCCATGCGCGACCGCGGCCGGGGCTGGATCCTGAACGTGACCTCGGTCGGCGGCGACCTGCCGCCCGGGCCGCCGTTCTCCGATTTCGACCGCACCGCCGGATTCGGCGTCTACGGAACGGCCAAGGCCGCGCTCAACCGGTTGACGAAAAGCCTTGCCGCCGAACTCTTCGACGATGGCATCGCCGTCAACGCCGCCGCGCCGACCAACCCGGTGGCCACCCCCGGCGCCGGCACCCTCGACCTCGCCAAGACCGACACGGAGGACATCGAGTTGATCACCGAGACCGCGCTGCGGTTGTGCACGGGGGACCCGAAGACGCTGACCGGGCGCATCGCACACACCCAGTCCTTCCTGGCCGAGGCCGGCTGGTCTGCGCCGGCCCGGTAGCCGGCCCGCCGTGGTTGAGATCGACCTCGACGACCTGCGACGGCGGCTCGCTGCGGGCGGCATCGGCGACGTCAGCCCGCTCGCCGGTGGCGCGTCCAGCCTGACCTTCCAAGGTGTGCGCGACGGTCGCGACGTGGTGGTCAAGGTCGCCCCGCCGGGGGTGGCGCCGGTGGCGCACCGCGACGTACTGCGTCAGGCGCGCATCATCAAAGCGCTTGCCGCGAAGGGAGTTCCGGTACCCGACGTGCTGTGGGAGGACGCCGTGCAGCCCCCGCTGTTCGTAATGTCGCGCGTTGCCGGCGAGTGTGTGGAGCCGCTGTTCGACGGCCCTGCGCCGGACGCGGTCGTGGGCGACCGCTACCGCAACGCCTGCCGGGTGCTGGCCGCACTGCACAGCCTGTCACCGGCCGACCTCGGCCTGGGGGACGAGCCCGTCATCGACCCGGTCGCGGAAGTCCGGCGGTGGTGCGCCACGTTGGAGACCGTGGATGCCGCGCTGGTGCCGGACTGGCCCGACGTGCGGGACGCGCTGCTGACGCGTGCGCCACGGGCCCTACGGCCCAGCGTGGTGCACGGCGACTTCCGGTTGGGCAACCTGCTCGCCGTCGACGCCCACATCACCGCGGTGATCGACTGGGAGATCTGGTCGGTCGGCGACCCGCGGATCGACGCCGGCTGGTTCTTGATCAACTCCGACCCGGACACCTATCGGCGGGTTCCCGCCGGTGCGGCGCCGGTGGTTGCCGAGCTCGCCGACATCTATCGGGACGCCATGGGCGCCCAGGTCACCGAGCTGGATTGGTTTGTCGCCTTGGCCTGCTTCAAATCCGCGGCCACCTGGTCGCTGATCGTCAAGCACAATCGCCGAAGACGCTCTCCGCGGGCGGAATTGGAAGAGATGGTGCCCGTGCTGCCGACGCTGCTGGCGCGCGCCCGGTCAATGCTGGGCTAGAACCCTCCCTTGTTGCACTTCACGTTTCGGTTCTGGCAGATCATGCCGATGCCGCCCCAGTCACGTGGGGTGCCGAAATTGTTGGGCGTGTCCGCCGAGCGCGGGTCCTGCATCAACCCCTGGTTGATGATGATCAAATCGTCGATGACCGGAGGCACCGCATCATCCGGGTCCGCGGCGGCTGTGCCGGCGCCAGTCACGACAGCAGCCGCCCCCAGCACGCCGGCGCCTAGCCCCAGAAGCAATTTTCGAAGGCTCATCGGTCGCCCTCCCCGCTGTCCGCCAAAATCATCGGCAACCATCAAGCCTACTCCGTTTGCTCCAGCGTGCCTCGCCTTCGTCGCAAACCGGCTACAAACGCGCAACAACTGACCGTTCGTCGGCCAGCAAACACCGGCACCGCAGCTCGACGTGCCTACGTTTAGCCCGTGATGCGTATTCGCGCGGTCGTTTGGCGTGCTGCGGCTCTCGCGGTATGCCTCGTCGCATCGATGACGGCGCCGCCGGTCGGCGCGGATCCCGCTGCGGAACCCGCCTCCGGTGCGGTGGCGGCCCCACCCGAGGGCGCCGTCCCCCCGGCCAAGCCTGTCCGGCTGAACACACCCGACGGCTGGACGCTGGCGCTGGGCGCCAAGGACGAAAGGCATGTTCCCATCCCGCCGCTGACCACTGCGCTGTCGTCTCGCGAATACCTGTCCACCGGTATCTTTGTCGCTTCGCTCACCGGACCCGAACCGCCTCCCCGGGGCCTCCTCGAGGTCGGTTTCGAGATCGGCTGCGGGATCGACATGAGCACTGCCAACGGCGTCACCATGGCGAACAGCGCCGGCGTCGCGCCGTCCCTCGGCGCGGTGCTGCCATTTGGGCCGGGGGAGCCGCTGCAGCTACTACCGCTGGTCACTGCGCCGTACAACAACGTCGTGAGCGTCGGGCTCAAGCCCGGGTTCGTCGTCGTGGTGCCGGTGGTGAGGAAAGAGTTCAAGGGTTCGAATCCGTGGATCATGATCAGCGACTTCCACATGAAGATCGACGGGTGCGTCGGGCAGTCGTTTGTCCGCTCCTACGCGACGCTGACCCGCATCACCGACGAATCCGACGTCGTGCTGTCCTTCGTCGGCAACACCAAAGCCGTCTGAAGTAGGTTGCGTCCGCCCGCCGGGGCTCAGCGCGGGATCCCGGCCAGCTTGTCGGCAAACTTCGCCTCCGCCGCCGCGCGCAGCCGCAGCAGGTGTTCGGAAGGAAAGAGGTCGGGCGACGGGGGCCGGTCCTTGAGCAGCATGCGGGCCAACGTCACCTTGTGCACCTCGGTCGGGCCGTCGGCCAGGCCGAGCACGAACGACTCGACCAGGTACTGCACAAAAGGCATCTCGTGCGTGGTGCCCAGCGATCCATGCAACTGCAGCGCGCGCGAGGACACGTCGTGCAGCACCTTCTGCATCATCGCCTTGACCGCCGAGATGTCCGCCCGCACCGCCTTGTAATCGTTGAATTGGTCGATCTTCCAGGCGGTTTGCAGCGTCAGCAGCCGGAATGCCTCGATCTCCATCCAGGAGTCGGCGACCATCTCCTGCACCAGCTGCTTGTTGGCCAGCACCTCGCCTTGCGTGTAGCGCGACACCGCGCGTTCGCAGATCATGTCGAAGATGCGCCGGACCAGACCGACCGTGCGCATCGCGTGGTGGATGCGGCCGCCGCCCAGGCGGGTCTGGGCGACGACGAACGCCCCGCCGCGCGGCCCGAGCATGTGATCGGCGGGCACCCGGACATTTTCGTAGCGGACGTAGCCCTCGCGCCCGCCGCCCGGCGCCTGATACCCCAGCCCGACGTCGCGCAGCACGTTGATGCCCGGGGTGTCGCCGGGCACGACGAACATCGAATACCGCTGATAGGGCGGGGCTTCCGGATCCGTCATCGCCATCACGATGATGAACGACGCCATCGAGGCAAACGACGAGAACCACTTCTCGCCGTTGATGATCCAGTGATTGCCGTCCTCGACCGCGGTGGTGCGGAACACCTTCGGGTCGGCGCCGCCCTGCGGCTCGGTCATCGAGAAGCAGGACACGATGCGGTTGTCCAGCAGCGGTTCGAGGTAGCGCTGCTTGAGTTCCGGTGTGCCGTAGTGGGCCAGGATCTCGCTGTTGCCGGAATCGGGTGCCTGCGAACCGAAGACGATGGGCGCGCACTCCGAGCGACCCAGAATCTCGTTGAGCAGCGCCAGTTTCACCTGCCCGTAGCCCGGCCCGCCCAGATGCGGCCCCAGGTGGGTGGCCCACAGGCCGCGCTCCTTGACGATCTCCTGCAGCGGCGGGATCAGGGCCTGACGCACCGGGTCGTTCAGGTCGTGGGATTCCTTGACGATCAGGTCGATCGGCTCGCATTCGGTGCGCACGAAATCTTCGACCCATTCCAGTTGCTGCGCCCACTGCGGGTCGGTGGAGAAATCCCACGGCATCTGCTGTCCTTTCGCGCTACGTCGACCACTTGCCGCGACGGGCCGCCGACTCGTCGGTGGCGTGGGCGATCACCTGGTTGCGGTTCTCCAGCTCCAGCGCCGCCGACAGGCCGGGCGCGTCGGTGTTGACCTGAAGGGCACGCTTGGTCAGCCGCACCCCCAACGGGGCGAGATCCGCGATCAGCGTCGCCAACTCCACGGCGCGCGCGATCAGCCGATCGGGTTCGACGATCTCGCTGACCAGGCCGCGGCGGTCCGCTTCCTCGGCAGAGACCGTGCGGCCGGTGAGCATCCAGTCCGCGGCCACGCTGGTGCCGACGATCCGCGGCAGGTGGTAGCTCATCCCCATCTCCGCGCCCGATAGCCCGAGCAGGATGGCCGCATTGCCGAAAGATGCTGCCGTCGAACAGATCCGGATGTCGGAGGCGAGGCACAATGCGAATCCGGCGCCGACGCACGGACCGTTCACCGCCGCGACGACGGGCTGCGGCAGCGCGCGTACCGCTTCAGGCAGCGCCGCCATGCTCTCCTGGAAGCTCATCCGGTCTATCGCCGGGGCGGTGGCCGCAGGTACGCTGGGGCCGAAGTCGCGCAGGTCGATGCCGGCGCAGAAGCCGCGGCCCGTACCGGTGAGGACGACTGCGCGGACGTCGCTGTCGGCGGCCAAATCGCTGAGGGTCTGCCGCAATTCGGTCTGCAGGGTTTCGTTGATCGCGTTGAGGCGCTGCGGGCGGTTCAGCCTGAGCACGGCGACGCCGTCGCGCGGGCGGTCGACTTCCAGGGTGTCGGACATCAGGACCGATCGTAATGCGTCTCTCGCCTACGGAGAATAGTCTTCTCCCAGAAAGCGATGCCTCGCTCAGACTTGAAATTGGTGCTGTTACATCGTAAGTAGACCAGGTGGTATGCAGTCATTCATCATCGCATCAACTGTCACTAGAATATTGACGTCGACGATGAATTGCGTATGAGTATCGAATTTTGCCACTGAAATTCTTGGCTAACCGCAGATAATCTGTCGACTATCGATGAATACTGACCCTCAGTCGCGTCTGGCCGCTTGAGGGGAGACTGCTGGTGTCGTCTTTTGTGATTGTTGAGCCAGAGCTATTGGCGGCAGCATCGGCGGACTTGAGCGGTATCGGGTCGGCTCTCAAGACGGCCACCGCGGCGGCGTGCTCGACAACACATCTGTTGCCGGCGGGCGCCGATGAGGTGTCTGCGGCAATCGCGACGTTGTTCGTCGCTCATGCGGCCGAATATCGAGCACTGGGCGTTAAGGCGGCCGCGTTTCACGCGCAGTTCGTACAGTTTTTGACGCGCGACGCGGGAGCGTACGCCGCCGCTGAGGCTGGCAACGCGTCACCACTTCAGGGCCTTGAGCAGTTTGCAGCATCGTCACCGTGGGTGACGCTAACTGGGCGCCCGCTGATCGGTAATGGCGCAGATGGGGCGGCCGGCAGCGGCGCGCCCGGCGGCGACGGCGGTTGGCTGATCGGCAACGGTGGCAATGGCGGCTCGGGCACGTTCGGACAGGGTGGCGGTAAGGGTGGTGACGCCGGGCTGTTCGGCAACGGTGGCAAAGGGGGGGCCGGGGGGACAGGCGTGGCTGGCACCGCGCGCGGCGATGGCGGCGGCACCGGTGGTGCGGGCGGGGCAGGCGGTCATGGTGGGCTGTTGTCCGGCGATGGCGGTGCCGGGGGGCAGGGGGGCGTTGGCGGCATCGGCGGTGCTGGCAGCGACGGCGCGGTCGGTGTTTCCGGTGCCAACGGCGGTAACGGCGGTAACGGCGGTAACGGCGGCAACGGCGGCAACGGCGGCAACGGCGGCGTGGGCGGAGTTGGTGGCCAGGCCGCTGGACCTTTCGGCGGGCACGCGGGTGCCGCCGGTAACGGCGGGGAAGGCGGTACCGGAGGTGCCGCCGGGGCAGGTGGCACAGGCGGAGCAGGCGCGGCCGGCACTACCTCCCATCCTGACGGTGGCACGGGTGGTGACGGAGGTGATCCCGGCAGCGTGGGCGCGGGAGGTAACGGTGGCGCGGCTGGCGGTGGCGGCGCAACTGATGGCACCACAGGCGCGGCTGGCGCCCCGGTCACCAGTGGCGGCAACGGCGGTACCGGGGGCGCTGGCTACAGCACGAACGCCGCGGGCGCAAGCGGCGGTAATGGCGGCCGCGGCGGCAACGCCGGTCAATATGGCAACGGAGGCGCCGGCGGGACCGGCGGTAATGGCGGCGACGGTGGCCGCGGCGGCAATGGGGGTAACGGTGGCTCAGCGCACACCTCAGGAACCGGAAACGTCGCTGGTGGCGACGGGGGACGCGGCGGCTCCGCTCCTAACGGCGCGGGTGGTTCTGGTGGCTTTGGCGGGGGTGCGGTCATCGAGAATGGTGCTTCGTCGGCGGCCGCCAGCGGCGGCGCCGGTGGGGCTGGCGGTGCCGGCGGTGTCGGTGGGAACGGTGGTGGCGGCGGTTGGGCTTTCACCGCCGGGACCGGTCAGGTCACCGCTGGTCACGGTGGTGATGGCGGCATCGGGACCATTTATCAGGGCGGTAATGGCGGTGTCGGCGGTGATGCGTCGATCGGCAATAGTGCTTCTACGGTGGATGTGGTGGGTGGTTCCGGTGGGGCCGGGGGTACCGGGGTTGGTGGCGGCGGCAAAGGCGGCGACGGCGGGAACGCGTATACCTCCGGGCTTGGGAATGCCACCGGTGCTGCTGGTAGGGACGGCGCGGCTGGCGGCGGCGGTGGTGGTGCCGGCGGTGAAGGGTGGATCGATAACAGCGTTTCAGCGGCGACGGCCACCGGTGGCCGTGGCGGGGCCGGCACCGACGGCGTCTTCGGCGGGAGCGGCGGCAACGGCGGCTCTGCGACCACCCAGGGAACCGGACAGGTCACCCCCGGGCCCGGTGGGCCCGGCGGCAGCGGCTCCGCCGAGAGCGGCGGCAACGGTGGCGCCGGCGGCAGCGCGCACATCGACAACAGCGACTCGACCGTTAATGCCATCGGGGCTCCTGGCGGAGCGGCTGGCTTTGGCGCTGGCGGAGGCGGCAACGGCGGTTCGGGCGGCGATGGGTACACCTACGGAACTGGGGCGGCCACTGGTGGTGCCGGCGCGGCCGGTGGCAGTGCCACTGGTATCGATGGAGACGGCGGTAACGGCGGTTCGGGCGGCGATGGATATACCTACGGAACTGGGGCGGCCACTGGTGGTGCCGGCGCGGCCGGTGGCAGTGCCACCGGCATCGCTGGAGACGGCGGCAACGGCGGTTCGGGTGGAGACGCGTACATCTATAACAGTGCTTCTACAGGCAGCGCCGTTGGAGGTGTAGGCGGAACCGGCGGTAATAGTGGCTCGCTAAGCGGAGACGGCGGTGCCGGAGGGTACGGCGGTTACGCGGCAACTAGCGGAGCCGGAGACGCCTGGGGTGCGAGTGCTGGAGACGGCGGCCGGGCGGTAGGTGCGGGCGGAGACGGCGGTCGCGGCGGCATGGCTGCCAGCGGAACGGGTGATGCCCGTGGCGGCGATGGCGGTGATGGCACCTACGGCAGCGACCGCGGTGGCTGGGGCGGGGACGGGGGTCAGGCCAGCACCGGCGGAGTGGGTAACGCCTACGGCGGCGATGGCGGTGATGGGGGCGGCACTGCCCCGCTGCTTCTTAGCGACGACCCTGCGCATTGGCCCGAGGAGCTAGCTGCGTATCTTCTGCGTTTAGGCCATGGCGGTGGCGGCGGTGCTGCAACGATCACCGCCGGCGGAATCGGAAGCCACATCGATGGCAACGCTGGTAGTACACCGACTGTGTGACGGTTACCCACGTTTGTTTCAGAAGGGCTGCGTCGCGTGGTGGGTGAGCCGGGCTGGGCGTTAGTTAGCTGTCGTCCGACATATCTTTGTAATCTGACATCAAACCAACCGTAGCGCGTCTCTCGGCGATGAAGAATAAGCTTCTCCCATAAAGCGAAGCTTCTTTCAGGAGTCGAAATTTGTGCTGGCGGACAGGTGTTCGGATGCTGCGATGTCGGCGGCGCGGTTGTCCGCGATGTAGCGGTAGCCGGCCAGCGCGTCGGGACCCAGCAGCAGGAACCTGGGCGGATCGCTCGCTTCGACGGCGGCGATGATCGCGGCGCCGGCCTTGGCGGGGTCACCGGCCTGGTTGCCGTGCATCGTGTCGTTCTCCTTGCGACGCCTGCCCGCGGTGTCCGCGTAGTCGTCGATCCTGGTCGGTGACTCCACCAGGCTGCGTCCGGCGAAGTCGGTCCGGAATGCGCCCGGCTCGACGACCGTCACCGAGATCCCGAGCGGTTTGAGTTCTCCGTGCAGGGCCCCGCTGAGGCCCTCGATGGCGGCCTTGGCGGCCGCGTAGTAGCCCGAACCCACCGGAGTCAGCTGCACCCCGATCGACGAGATGTTCACGATCGCGCCCGCGCGCCGCGCCCGCATGCCCGGCAGGACCGCCTTGATCATCGCGACGGTCCCGAAGAAGTGGGTTTCGAACAGCTCGCGGACCTGTGCGTCGTCGCCCTCTTCGACCGCGGCGCGGTAGCCGTATCCGGCGTTGTTGACCAGTACGTCCACGCCGCCGAACCGCTCCTCGGCCTGTCGCGCCGCAGCGGTGACCTGGCCCGCATCGGTGACGTCCAGCGCGACGGCGAGCACGCGGTCGGGCGTCGCGTCAGCCAGATCGGCGACCCGGCCGACGTCGCGCGCGGTGACGACGGCGTTGTGCCCCGCGCCGATCACGGTTTTGGCGAGCGCGCGCCCCAGTCCGGTCGAGCAACCGGTGATGAGCCAGGTGGACATAGGTGCCAGTCCTTCCACTCGACGCATTCGCAGTCATTGTGCCCGCGTCACAACCAGATTAGATTTTGCCGACATGGAGCCGCGCTGGCCTCCCCTTCAGGAGCCGATCGCCCAGAGGGCATGGACCGAGGTGCTGAAGCCCGTCGCCACTCAGTTGCAAACGTGCGCACCGCAATTGGCGGCTCGCATAGTCGAGCATTTGCAGGCCGACCTGCCGGAGATATTTCCCGACGCCACGGCTGTGGCCGAACAGCTCGCCAGCGTCGAAGCGATTCTCCGCCAAATCGCCCAGTGCATCGAAATCGGCGACGATCCGCGCCGATTCGACCTTGCGCCGCCAAGCGCTGTCATCGCCCGCTCTGGCGTGCAACGAAATATTCCGCTCAACAAAATCCTTCGTTCCGTACGTGTGGGGCAGCAGCACACCTGGCAGTGGTTGTTCGAACGGGTGACGGCCTCGCAGGCGGGCGAACGGGACAGGGCACTCAGCCTCGCGACCAACTTGTTGTTCGCCTATTGCGATGCACTCTTGGTTCGGGGTGAGCATCTGTACGAGATCGAACGGGAGGCATGGCTGCGGGGTGCCGGCGCCGCACGCGCGGCGGCCGTTGACGACATCCTCGCCGAACGCGAGGAGGACCCGCAGCGGGCGTCGACACGGATGCGCTACGACGTCAACCGCAATCATGTCGGCGTCAGCGCATGGCTGGACGCGACGGGCGACGAGGTTGAGACGCAAACGGCCCTCGCCGAGGCGCTGAGGCAGCTCGCCGGTGCCGTCTCCACGCAAAGCTCGATGGTCCACCCGGCCGGTTCCATGGCTATCGCGGCCTGGCTCAGCCGACCGCAGCCGTTTACCGCCACCGAGCTGGAGGTAACGCGCATTTGTTCCAACGCCCACTTGCCGGAAGGGGTTCGGGTGGCGATGGGCGAGCCGGGGTGGGGGATCGTCGGCTTCCGGCGTACTCACATCGAGGCGTCACACGCTCGTCGGGTCGCGTTGTTCCTCGGCGATCGCGCATCCAGTGTGACGCGCTATCGCCAGGTGGCAGTCTCGGCGCTCGCGAGCGCGGACGGCGAGCACGCGGTGGCGTTCGTTGAACGCATCCTGGGTCCGTTGGCCGCCGATGACGAAGCGACGTACCGTATTGCCACCAGTCTCGCCGTGTACCTCGACGAAAACCGCAGCCCCGCCAAAGCCGCGCAACGGCTCACGGTGCACCCCAATACCGTCAGCTATCGGGTTCATCAGGCTGAACAACTTCTCGGTCGGACGATTGACACCAACACCCTCGAGTTGTCGGTTGCGCTTGCGCTGCTGCCCGCGATCCGCGGACTGACCCGCCGCGGCGGTGTTGCACTGTGACGCCAACACAATCCGTCGCCTAACCCTGTCGTCGCGCCCCAAGCGGAATGCCCGCTGAGTCTCCTAACGTCTGGGTTCAGCCCTTCAAGGACCACATCGAGACGAGGAGCGAGGCGTGCAAACTCTCGAAGAGCTCGACGTCAACTACGTCAACGGCGCGGACAACCCATGGGTACCGTTCACGCCTCTCAGCGACCAGGTGTTCTTGAAGTACTGGAAGGTCGATCCGGTTCGCGCCGAGATCATCGTCTCGATGAAGATACCGCCGGGCATTGAACTGGGCACGCACTACCACACCGGCATTGTGGTGGGGCACACCCTCAGCGGAGCGTGGCGCTATAAGGAGAGTGACTGGGTCTCGCGCGCCGGCGACACCCTGTACGAGGTTGCCGGGTCCTCACACACTCCCGAAAGCTTCGCGGACACAGAGATTTTCTTCTACATGATCGGTGAATTGCTGTTCCTCGATCAGGACAACAAGATCCTGTGGCAGGAAAACCACAAGACGTCCATCGCCCGCTACACGCGTTACTGCGCGGACAACGGCATTCCCGCCCGCGACCTGACAGTTGGGATGCCGAGCGCTAGCTAGCCGTCGAATGCGGCGCCGTCGAACCGGTCACGGGTGACGAACTCGCCGACCGGGCGGCGCCGCAACTTGGTCAGCCGACGCGTCGGTTTGCCCAACGGAACCAAGGCCGCGACGGCATGAGCGTCCGGAATGCCCAGTAATTGCCGGACCTGCGCCTCCTGGGCGATGGCCATCGTCGTCATGGTGCCGCCGTAGCCCTCGGCCCGCGCGGCCAGCAGGATGTTCCACACCAGGGGGTACACCGACGCGCCGGCCGCGACGCCGACGCGGTCCAGGTCCTGATCCACGGCTGCGACCACGCCGAGGTCGACGGAGACGACGAGCACCACCGGCGCCCGCAGGAACGGCGCCACGAAAGAGTCAGGGATCTGTGTCGCGTCGATGACTTCCTGCGGGACGGAGCTGGGATGCAGCGAATTCCAAGGGTTTTCACCCGCCGACAGCTGGGCGAAGTAGCGCTGCGCGGTGGGCGCCCCGATGTCGGCGAGCCGGCGGCGGACGTCGGCGTCACGCACCACGGTGATGTGGGCACCTTGTCGGTTGCCGCCGCTCGGGGCGAACCGCGCGTTGTCGAAGATGCGCAACAGCACGTCGTCGGGCAGGTCGTCGTCGGTGAACTCCCGTGCCGCGAACGTCGTTCGCATCACGTCATAGAGCTCCATGCGCCCGTTCCAGCCGGAACGTGCGCTCGAAGCCGGCCGGCTGCGTCGTCAGGGTCACCTCGACGGCGCCGCTGGGGGCGACGACGTAGCGCTCCTCGACGTCGGGTCCGTCCTGCGCGTCGTGGTACCGGCCGATGGGCTGGCGCCCGAGGTCCTGCGAGTCGTGCAGCGCCGGGTCGAAGGGGAACAGCACCGGATCGTAGGGTGTCACGTCGCCATCGGGCCGGCCGTTGACCAGGCGGCTGCACTCCACGAATCGGAAGTGCCCGATGTTATGCGCGGCGCGGTAGCGGCGCCGCACGACCAGCGGGCTGAGGCCGTCCGCGGGCAGCGAGGCGTCCTTGGGCACGATCGGGTCGAAGACGACGTCGGCGCCGGCCTGCGCCTCGCGGAACACCCCGAGATGACGCGAAAAGCGTTCGGACAGCTGGAAACCGGCCTCGTGGTCGAGGAAGACCGCCAGGCCGATCGCCGTCGCGGCGAACGGGTACGGCGAGCGTTTCACCCGCTTTTCGCCGAACGCCGTGCGCAGCATCCGCGACACCAGCGGGAAGCCGCCGGCCCCGCCCACCACGTAGATGCCGGCGACCTCTGACCACGAGATGTCGCGCCCGCCCTGGGCCGGGTCGTGCAGCACGCGGTCCAGCAGCGCGATGGTGTCGTCGACCAGCGGCGCGCACACCGCGTACACGTCGTCGATGCCGCAGGAGTATGGCGGCCGGTCAACCGCGCTCAGGTCGACCAGGAAGCGGCGGGTCTGCGGCCCGACGGCCTCCTTGCGGGCGGCGCACTCGTCGCGCAGGAGATCACGGGTGGCCGCGTCTACATGGTCCAGCTTCAGCGCGGCCAGGACCATCCGCACGATCGCGTCGTCGAAGTCGTCGCCGCCGAGGCGCTGGATGCCCTCGCTGAGGACGACCTCGTTGAGCTGTCCGGTCATTTTGAGCAACGAGGCGTCGAACGTGCCCCCGCCCAGGTCGTAGATCAGGACGTACTCGCGTTTGGCGGTGATGGTTGAGCGGTACCGGTGGGCGTATTCGAGGCCCGCGGCCGACGGCTCGTTGAGCATCGCGACGACGCGGAATCCGGCCGCCGCGAACGCATCCAGCGTCAGCAGACGCTGCGCACTGGACGCATTGGCGGGCACGCCGATCGCGGCGTCGATGGCCTCGCCCGGCCGCAGGCAGGCGTTGGAGCGCTGGTGCAGGTCGTCCTTGAGCGCGGCCAGGAAGCCCGCGAGAAGCTCGGTCAGCGGGTAGCCGCGGCCGGCCAGTTGCACCTCGGTCTGCGGACCGGCGTCGTTGAGCAGGCGCTTGAACGACCGCAGGACCGACCAGCCCGGATCGTGGCGGACGGCGGCCGCGTCGGGCCCGAAACGCAACTCGCCCTTGGTGTTGGCGGCGATCAGCGACGGCCATGCATCCGCGCCGTCGAACGAGACGACGGGGTAGTTGCCTCTGTCGACGGTCGCGACGACAGTGTGGGTGGTGCCGAAGTCGATACCGACTTTCATCCCGCCCGATCTTAGTAGCATGCGGCGGGAGTTGGCCGGTCAGTCCTCGAAGTGGCGCTGGTAGTCGACGCGCTCGAGCCAGCCCTGCAGTCGGTAGATGCCCGACGCGGCCATGCCCATCGTCACGACGGACCCGAGCGTGATCACGACGTTCATAGCCGATCCATTTCGCGCGACATGACGGAGTTCTCCAGGAACGCGTAGCGCCGGGCCACGTTGCGTTCCCGCGGGCGCGAGACGTCGGTGGCGGGGAAGAAGAAGCGCCGCAGCGCACCGCGGGGGCGCTCACGGCGCACGCCGCGCGCGGCTGCCGTGCTGAAGAGCACCTGTTCGGTGGTGATCAGGACCTCGGTGGCCTGCGTCGCGACGGGATGCGGTTGCGTCGCGCGCTCGTCGGCGAACTCGATCGTGGTGGTCGTGGCGATTTCGGCCGGTGAAATGGTCATGTCGGTTACCTCCAGGAAATGCGGCGACCGGGAGAGTCGACCGTGTCAGTGGATTCAACGTAGGTTCGACCGCCGCGCCTTGGGATGCGTAGTCGACTACCTGCCTTTGTCAGGTACTACGCGTGTCCCACTGCTTCTGCAGTTCGCGCTCGGCGGCCGTCGGCAGCATCCCGGCCGGTGCGAACCGCCTGGACGGCACCGGATCGTCCTCGCTCAGGGTCGCCGGACCGCGAATCGCTTTGAGCGCGACGACGATTCCCGCGACGAACACGATGACGACGACGATCGCGAAGACGACCGACAGCGTGCCCTGGACGAACGTGTTCCGGATGACCTCGTCGAGCTGGTGGGCGTCGGCGGCCGCGCCGAACTTCGTCTTGCCCGCGTTTTTCGCCGTCAGGTACTGGGCGTGCTGGGTCCAGTAGCCGACGGCGGGGTCGGCGGAGAAGATCTTCTGCCATGACGCGGTGAGCGTGACCACCAGATCCCACAGCAGCGGGATTCCGGGGATCCAGGACCACTTCAGCTGGCCCTTCTTGATGACGACGACGGTGATGACCGTCAGCGCGATCCCGGCGAGCAGTTGGTTGGCGATTCCGAACAGCGGAAACAGGGTGTTGATGCCGCCCAGCGGATCGGTCACGCCGAGCAGCAGAACCCCGCCCCACCCCGCGACGACGGCCAGGCTGCACAGCCACGCGCCGGGCCGCCAGCTCGGGTTGCGCAGCGCGCGCAGCGGGCCGCCGAGGTTGCCCAGCGCGTCGGCGACGATGAACCGCGCGACCCGGGTGCCGGCGTCAAGGGTGGTCAGGATGAACAGCGCCTCGAACATGATCGCGAAGTGGTACCAGAACGCCTTGAGGCCGGCGCCGCCGAAAACCCGGTGCAGCATCTCGGACATGCCAAAGGCCAGCGTGGGCGCGCCGCCGGTGCGGGACACGATCGACTGCTCGCCGACGCCGGCCGCGGCCTGGTTGATCTGGTCCGCGCTCACCGGCGTTCCGCCCAGGCCGAGCCCGTTGACGTAGCGCGCGGCGGTGGCCGCGGTCTCGTGCGTCTGCGTGGCGGGCGCGTTGAGGGTGAAGTACAGGTGCTGGTCCAGGATTGCCGCGGTCAGCAGCGCCATGACGGCCACGAAGGACTCGGTCATCATGCCGCCGTAGCCGATCAGCCGCATCTGGCCTTCCTTCTCCAGCATCTTCGGGGTGGTGCCGGAGGAGACCAGCGCGTGGAAGCCCGACAGCGCGCCGCACGCGATAGTGATGAACAGGAACGGGAACAGCGACCCGGCGAACGCCGGCCCGTTGCCCCTGCCGGCGAATTGCGAGATCGCCGGCGCCGCGAGGGCCGGGTGGGCGATGCAGATGCCGACGGCCAGCAGCGTGACGGTCCCGACCTTCATGAACGTCGACAGGTAGTCGCGTGGTGCCAGCAACAGCCACACCGGCAGCACCGACGCCGCGAACCCGTAGCAGATCAGCAGCCAGGACAGCGTGACCGGCGACAGTGTGAACCACGCCGCACCCCAGGACGTCTCGGCGACCCAATTGCCGGAGACGACGGCGAGCAGCAGCAGGGCGGCGCCGATCGCCGACACCTCGGCAACCCGTCCGGGACGCAGATAACGCAGGTAGCAGCCCATGAACAGGGCGATCGGGATGGTCATCGCGATGGAGAACACGCCCCACGGACTCTTCGCCAGCGCCCGCACCACCACCAGCGCGAGCACCGCGATCAGGATCGTGATGATCGCCGGTATGCCGATCAGCGCGGCGGCCCCGGCGGTGGCGCCGAGTTCGTCGCGAACCATCTGGCCCAGCGAACGTCCCCGCCTGCGGGTGGACAGCCACAGCACCAGGTAGTCCTGCACGCAGCCCGCGAGTACCGCGCCGATGACGATCCACAGCGAACATGGCAGGTAGCCCATCTGGGCGGCCAGGACCGGGCCGACCAGCGGGCCGGCGCCGGCGATGGCGGCGAAGTGGTGGCCGAACACCACGCGCCGGTCGGTCGGCACGTAGTCGGTGCCGTCCTCGAGGTATTCGGCGGGAGTGGCGTGGTCGTCGCGCGGGTGGACGATCGTGCGTTCGATCAGGCGCGCGTAGAAGCGGAACGCGATCAGGTAGGTACAGGCCGCGGCGACCACGATCCAGACCGCGTTCACCGATTCGCCGCGAACGAACGCCACGACCGCCCACGCGACGGCGCCGACGGCGGCGATGACGCCGAAGGCGATCCGCTGCGTCACGCCGATGGGGGAGCGGTCGACAATCGCCACCGGAGGCAGGTCGGCGTCGGTGCGGATGTAGCTGACGTGCTCTTTCACCGGCGCCTCTCCATTGCCGCGTCGCTGGCGAGTGTGAATCTACCGACGCCGCTGCGCTGTGTCGCGGCGTGCGTGCCCTCAGTACAGCGCGCGCACGGCGTCGATGGTGTCGGCCTCGGCCGGGCCCTTGTCGTCGCGGTAGCGCACCACCCGGGCGAACCGCAGCGCCAGGCCGCCGGGGTAGCGCGTGGAGGCCTGCACTCCGTCCAGCGCGATCTCGACGACCTGCTCGGGCCGCAGCTGCACGACGTATCCGTCGGTGCCCGCGACGGCCAGTTCGGTGAACCGGGTGGTCTGCCAGTCCAGCATCGCGTCCGTCATGCCCTTGAAAGTCTTTCCCACCATGATGAATTCGCCGCTGGCCGGATCGCGCGCGCCCAGGTGGATGTTGGAGAGCTTGCCGCGGCGGCGTCCCGAGCCCCACTCGACGGCGAGCACCACCAGGTCGAGGGTGTGCACCGGCTTGACCTTCAGCCAGCCGGCGCCGCGGCGGCCCGCCTGATACTGCGCCGTCGGCGACTTGGCCATGACGCCCTCGTGGCCGGCGGCCAGCGTCGCGGCCAGGAAGTCGGCGGCGGCCGACGCGTCGGACGTGGCCAGCCGGTCGACGCGTTGGTGAGCGGGCACCAGGTCGTCCAGCGCGGCCAGCCGGTCGGTGGTCGGCGCGTCCAGCAGGTCGACGCCGTCGCGGTGCAGGATGTCGAAGAAGAACACCGAAAGCGGTTGTTGCGCAAGGGCCGCCGCGACGTCGACGGACCTCCCGAACCGCGAGGCGGTGACCTGGAATCGGTGCGGGCGGCGGTCCGGCCGCAGCGCGATCGCCTCACCGTCGGCGACCAGGGTGTGCACCGGCAGCGCCAGCGTCGCCTCCACCACCTCCGGCAGCCGGGCGGTGACGTCGTCGAGGCTGCGGGTGTAGACGGCGACGGTGTCGCCGCTGCGGTGGATCTGTACCCGGGCGCCGTCCAGCTTGGCCTCGAAAATGGCTGCGCCGCCATGGCGTTCGAGCGCATCGTGGACGCTGGTGGCGGTCTGCGCCAGCATCGGGCCGACCGGTCGGCCGACCTGCAGCGTGAAGGCGTCCAGCGCCGCCGCCGTCCCGGCCAAGGGGCCGGACAGCGCCGCCGCCGCGACCGCCGGCAGGTTCCCACCCAGCATCGCCGCGCGCTGCACGACGGCGCCGGGGATTCCCGCGGCCTTGGCGACAGCGTCGGCCATGATCCCGGCGAGCGCGCCCTGACGCAGCTCTCCGCCGAGCAGCCGCAGCAGAAAGGTCTGCTCGGTGTCGGTGGCGGCGGTGAACAACGCGGCCACCAGCTCCGCGCGGCGCGCCTGGGAACCCTTGCCGGACACCGCGCCGATCTCGGAGAACGTGGCGTCGACGCCGGTGACCGTCAGCGTGGCGGCCTCGGCGGCCGGCGGCAGTGACTTCAGTGCCGCCCAGCCGACGCCGATGGTCCGTTGCGGCAGCTCACCGGACAGCCACGACACCAGGATCGCGACCAGCGCGGGGTTCACCGCCGCGCGTTGCAGCAGCTCGGCGATGCGGGCGACCTTGGTCAGCCGCGACGAAGTGCCGCCGACGTCAACAGACGTGGTTGCCACATCGAGAAGGAACACATCGCCGAGCTTGGCACGGCACGCTGACATGTTTGCGAGGCGGGCGCCGCGGATCAGGTGTCCTTGACGATCGCGTCGAACTCGGCCTTGACGACGGAGTAGCACTCGCACGCCTTGCGTTCGAGCTGCTCGCGATCGGTGATGGTGACAATGCCCCGGCTGTACCAAATCAGCCCTTGATCTTGGATGCGTCGAGCGATTTCGGAGACGGTGGGACGATGCACCCCCAGCATTTGGGAGAGGAATTGCTGGGTTAGTCGCAGCTCGTCGCTGCGGACACGGTCCTGAGTCGTCAACAACCAGCGAGCCATGCGGGCTTCGGCGGAGTGACTACGGTTGCACACGACGTTCTGCGCGACCTGAACCATGGTGGCCTGAGTGAAGCGGTTCAGCAGGGAGTGCAGCGCACCGTCGCGGCTCAGCGCGTTGCGAAATTCAACGACGCTTATCCGGGCGGTCTCGCCGGGAACCTGACAAAACGCCGACTGCGGACTGCTCGATGCGCCCAGAAACACCGGAAGTCCCACCATGCCTTCGTAGCCGATGGTCGCCACCTCAACGCTGCTTCGGCGGTCGACCATAGCGATCAGTGAATACACCGAAGTCAGTGGAAAGTAGACGTCGGCGATCGGCACGCCTGGCTCGTAAGCCGTACTTCTTAGCTCCGACTTTTGCAGCCTCAGGTGCGTTTCGAGCCGGAAATATTCACCGTCCGGCAGTTGCGCCAGGATGGCGTTGCGCCGGAAATCATCAGCAGTCACAGGTCGGTTCCTTGATCGAGTCGTGCTGTCCGCTGGCTACCCGCGTTTCGGCGGCTTATGTCAGCAAGCCGACAGAACGTCTACGCTGGCCCATGTGTCCGCCACCCGACAGATGGCAGGGAAGCCGAATTTTTCCTGCGTAGTCCTGGTGGCCTCGCTGGGCGGAATGGATGCCATCAGTGCGGTGCTCGCCGGTCTGCCGTCATGGTTTCCGGTGCCGGTCGTGGTCGTGCAACACCGTTCCCAGACGTTTGCTCCCGATGCGCTGGTCACCGTACTCGCTCGCAAGACCGAGCTGACGGTGCGAGTTGCCGAAAACGGGTCGACCGCGCTGCAGCCCGGGGTGACCGTGGTTCCCGGCGCCACGACGGCAACCATCGACGAGAACCGGTTATGGCTACTGCGGCGATCATCCCGGGACGTCTTGCCCGGCGATGCCTTGCTGATCAGCTCGGCGCAGGCGGGGGCGACGATCGCGGTGGTGCTGACCGGGTATCAGGCCGACGGCAGCCAAGGCTGCCGCGCCGTGAAGGCCCACGGTGGCCGCGTGCTGGTTCAAGACCCGTCGTGCGCGCGGGCCGCAAGCATGCCCTCCAGCGCCCTGGCCACCGGCTGCGCCGACTTCGTGTTGCCCTTGCATCGCATTTCGACTGCGCTGCTGGCCTTGACAACCGCACCGGGGGCAGCCGAGCTGCTGACCGTACCGCTACCGCATTGGGCCCAACTGACCTCGTAGTCACGGCATGGATGTGGCGTGGGGCATGGCTCGGTGACGACCCGCTGAAGCGGACAGGCTAGCGTGCCTAGTTGACGTTACAAATCGCCAGGATTCTGACAAGCCACACATGGGAGGTCCGGATGGAGATCAGCGGAAAGAAGGTCGTCGTCATCGGCGGCGCCTCGGGGATGGGGCGGGCCAGCGCCGAACTCCTGCACGAGCGTGGCGCGCAGGTCGCCGTGCTCGATCGGGAGAACTCGGACGGCAAGGTCGTTGCCGAAGGGATTGGCGGCAAGTTCTACCCCGTCGACGTCACCGACTTCACCGGCACCGAGGAGACGCTGCAGAGCGCGGTCGACGACCTGGGCGGCCTGCACGTCATCGTGACGACCGCGGGCGGGGGCATCGCCAAGCGGACGATGACCAAGTCCGGCCCGCACGACCTCGAGTCCTTCCAGTCCGTCATCGACCTCAACCTGATCGCCACCTTCAACATCAGCCGGCTGGCCGCGGCGCACATGAGCAAGAACGAGCCCGAAGACGAGGAGCGCGGCGTCATCATCAACACCGCCTCGATCGCGGCGTTCGAGGGCCAGATCGGGCAGGTCGCCTACACCGCCGCCAAGGCGGGCATCGCCGGAATGTGCCTGACGATGGCGCGTGACCTGGGCTCGCTGGGCATCCGGGTGCTGGCTATTGCCCCGAGCCTGTTCCTGACCGGCCTGACGCAGATGGTGCCCGACGAGATGGCGGCCATGCTGACCCGCGATGCCGCCTTCCCCAAGCGGATGGGCCGGCCCGTCGAGTACGCGAAGCTGGTCGCCGCGATCGTGGACAACCCCATGCTCAACGGTCAGTGTCTGCGGCTGGACGCGGGACAGCGCTTCGCGCCCAAGTGATCGACCCCGTCGGGGCCGCCGCGCGCAAATAAGTACACTCTTTAGGGAATCAGCAGCGCTGCGAGGAGGGCCCAGATGGGTATCGCACTGACCGACGACCATCGCGAACTTGCCGAGGTAGCCCGCGGGTTCCTGACCTCGCAAAAGGCACGGGCGGCCGCGCGATCCCTGCTGGATGTGCCCGAGGAGCAGCGGCCGGGCTTCTGGGGCGGGCTGGTCGACCTCGGCTGGCTCGGCCTGCACATCGACGAGGAGTACGGCGGATCGGGCTACGGGCTGCCCGAGCTGGTGGTGGTGATCGAGGAGCTGGGACGCGCGGTGGCACCGGGGCCGTTCGTGCCGACGGTGATCGCCTCGGCAGTGATCGCCAAAGACGGTACCGCCGAGCAGAAGTCGCGGCTGCTGCCGGGACTGATCGACGGGACCGTCACCGCGGGCATCGGGCTGGGCGGCTCGGCGAGCGTCGCCGACGGTCCGGATGGCACAGCGGACGGCGACGCGGGGATCGTGCTGGGCGCCGGGCTGGCCGAGCTGTTGCTGGTCGTCGCCGGCGACGACGTCCTGGTGCTGGAACGCGGTCGCGACGGCGTGTCGGTGGAGGTACCGGAGAACTACGATCCGACCCGGCGCTCCGGGCGCGTCCGCCTGCGCAACGTCCGCGTGACGGCCGAGGACGTCCTGCCGGGGGCGGCGCCGTCGCTGCTGGCCCGGGCGCGGACGCTGCTGGCCGCCGAGGCCGTGGGCGGCACGACGGACTGCGTCGAGTCCGCGGTGGAATACGCCAAGGTGCGCCAGCAGTTCGGGCGCACCATCGCCACTTTCCAGGCGATAAAGCATCATTGCGCGAACATGGTGGTGGCTTCCGAATCGGCGGTCGCGGCGGTGTGGGACGCGTCGCGGGCGGCCACGGAGGACGAGCAGCAGTTCCGGTTGGCGGCCGCGGTGGCGGCGGCGCTGGCATTCCCGGCCTACGCGCGCAACGCCGAACTGAACATCCAGGTGCACGGCGGAATCGGTTACACCTGGGAGCACGACGCGCACCTGCACCTGCGCCGGGCGCTGGTGATCGCGGCGCTGTTCGGCGGGGAGGCACCGGCCCGGGACGTCTTCGACTTCACCGCGGCCGGCGTCGCGCGGGACAACAGCCTGGACCTGCCGCCGGAGGCCGAGGAACTGCGCACCCGGATCCGCGCCGACGCCGCCGAGATCGCCGTGCTGGGCAAGGAGGCGCAGCGGGACAAGCTGATCGAGACCGGCTACGTGATGCCGCACTGGCCCAAGCCGTGGGGCCGCGCCGCCGACGCGGTGGAGCAGCTGGTGACCGAGGAGGAGTTCCGCGCCGCGGGCATCAGGCGTCCCGACTACGGCATCACCGGGTGGGTCATCCTCACCCTGATCCAGCACGGAACACCTTGGCAGATCGAAAGATTCGTAGAGAAGGCGCTGCGCAAGGACGAGATCTGGTGCCAGCTGTTCTCCGAGCCCGACGCCGGCTCGGACGCCGCCTCCGTCAAGACCAAGGCCACCCGGGTGGACGGCGGCTGGAAGATCAACGGGCAGAAGGTGTGGACCAGCGGGGCGCAGTACTGCGCGCGCGGTCTGGCGACCGTCCGCACCGACCCCAACGTCCCCAAGCACGCCGGCATCACCACGGTGATCGTCGACATGAAGGCGCCCGAGGTCGAGGTGCGGCCGCTGCGGCAAATCACCGGCGGCTCGGAATTCAACGAGGTGTTCTTCAACGACCTGTTCGTTCCGGACGAGGACGTCGTCGGGGCGCCCAACTCCGGCTGGACGGTGGCGCGCGCGACGCTGGGCAACGAGCGCGTCAGCATCGGCGGCAGCGGGTCCTTCTACGAGGCCCTCGCGCCGGAGCTCGTGAAGCTGGCGCAGCAGCCTTCGGATCGCTTGGCGGGGGCGCCGATTCGCGTCGGCTTCTACCTCGCCGAGGAAAACGCGCTGCGTCTGCTGAACCTGCGCCGCGCCGCGCGCAGCGTCGAGGGAGCGGGTCCGGGGCCCGAAGGCAACGTCACCAAGCTGAAGCTCGCCGAGCACATGATCGAGGGCGCCGCCATCTCGACGGCGCTGGCCGGGGCCGAGACCGCGCTGCTGGACGGGCCCGGCGCGGTCGCCGGGCGGCTCGTCATGGGTGCCCGCGGCATGGCGATCGCCGGCGGAACCTCGGAGGTGGCCCGCAACCAGATCGCCGAGCGGATCCTGGGCATGCCTCGCGACCCGCTGATCAACTGACCCTCGCGAGCAGACGCAAAAGCCCCCTTTTGGCCGGCGTGCGGGTGCTTTTGTGTCTGCTCGCGGTCAGGCCGGGCGCGGGACAGCGGCCAGGGTCGACTGACCGAGCCAGCGCGGCACGGCCCGACGCGCATCGCCGACGCCGTGCACGGTCACGCTGCCGTTGAGCAGCGCCCGCGACCACGACACGTCGCCGCGCCACAGCTCCGTCAGCGTGCGCAGGCTGGTCTCGACCGTCGCGGCCACCTCGTAACCCGGATCGAAATCGCAGATGTCCGCAGATCTTTCGGGCCCGTCGGAAACCACCAACCACCAGCCGGCGGCCTTGGCGGCGACGCCGGTCAACCGGAACGCCACCACGGTGCGCGCCCGCGGCCAGGCGTCGACGGGCACGGTGCGGCGGATGTCCCACATCAGCAGGTGCGGATCGAGTTCGTCGTCGCCGATCTCGGGAATCCAACGCACACCCCACTCGCCGAGCGCGTTCACCACGGGCGCGAGTTCCTGGCCGCAGGGCGTCAACGCATAGGACGTGCGGCCATCGAGCTCGGTGCGCTCGACGACGCCGGCGCGGTCGAGCGACTTCAGTCGCTTGGACAGCAGCGCCGGCGACATCTTGGGCAGCCCGCGCCGTAGCTCGTTGAAATGCGAACTGCCCTTGAGCAACTCGCGCACGACGAGCAACGTCCAGCGTTCGTCGAGCAGCTCCATCGCCTTGGCCATCGGGCAGAACTGGCTATATGTGGACACCCCATCAGTAGACGCCGGGGCGGCGGGATTGACTAGTACAGATGTTGAACTTTTACCGGTTCAGTTCTGGCGGTGCAATTGAGGCAATGACGAGCCGGGAAGGGGCGACACGATGACCGCTGTGACAGGAACGGACCCCGCGACCGCCGATCGCGGATACGAAAGCAAGCACCGGGCCCTGTGGGCGCTGGGCGACTACACCAACGTGGCGACCGACGTGGTGGCACCGCTGGGCCCGGTGTTGGTGCAGGCCAGCGGAATCGGTGCGGGCGATCGCGTGCTCGACGTCGCCGCCGGATCCGGCAATGCGTCGATTCCCGCGGCGCTGGCCGGCGCCGACGTGGTCGCCAGTGACCTGTGCCCGGATCTGCTGGAGCGGGGCCGGGCGATCGCGCAGACCCGCGGCGTCAGCCTGCACTGGCGGGAGGCCAACGCCGAGGCGCTTCCGTTCGGCGACGACGAGTTCGACGCGGTGATCTCCTGCATCGGCGTGATGTTTGCGCCGCACCACCAGGACTCCGCCGACGAGATGGTTCGGGTGTGCCGGCCCGGCGGGACCATCGGCCTGATCAGCTGGACGCCGGAAGGATTTGTTGGCCAGATGTTCTCGACAATGAAGCCGTTTATGGCCGCTCCGCCGCCGGGCGCCCGGCCGGCTCCGCTGTGGGGCAACGAGAATCACGTGCGGGCCCTGCTGGGCGAGCGAGTCACCGACTTCGGCGCGCAACGCCGGGGGTTGCGGGTGGACTACTTCGCCGACGGGGTGTCCTTCCGCGACTACTTCAAGGCGAACTACGGGCCGACCGTCGCCACCTATCGCGGGATCGCCGACGAGCCGGAGAGCGTCGCCGCGCTGGACGCGGCGCTGGCCGAACTCGGCGACCGGTACCTGGCCGGGACGTCGACGATGGACTGGGAGTACCTGCTGGTCACCACCCGCGTGAGGTAGCGCGGGCTTGGCGTCTGCTCGCGCTAACTGGGTGAGAACAACGGCGCGCCGCCGGCGCCGCGCTCCGGCAGGGCCGTCACCGTCATCCCGCACGTTACCGAATCTGGCTCGCAGTCAACGATATTCGCCGCCACGCGCAGCCCGCTCTGTTCGGCGAGCTCGACGATGGCGATCACATAGGGCGTCGGGATCTCCGGGTTGTAGGGGTGATGGTTGACGGTGTAGGTGAACACCGTGCCGCGCCCCGACACCGGCCGGGCCGCCAAGGTGCCGCCGCAGCCGCGGCACTCGCCTGCGGGCGGATGCACCCAGCGTGCGCATTCCTCGCAGTGTTCGATGAGCAGTGCGGACCCCGACTCGGCTGACACGAGCAATACAGTACACTCTTTTCGTTCGGGTGCATGCGGCGGGTTCGGTCTCACGGGCGGGAACAGATGAGCTACTTCGAAAAAGACGCGATCATTTCCGGTCTCGGCATCTCGCGGATCGGCCGTCGCACCGGCATCCCCGGGTTCGACCTGACGATGGAGGCAGTGCGGTCCGCGATCGCCGACGCGGGGCTGAGCGCCGGCGACATCGACGGCATCGCGACCCTAGGGGACACCCCGCCGGGCGAGGTCAACGCGGCCCTGCAGATCGACGCCGCGGACTGCGGCAGTGGATTCGGCACCGGCGGCCTGCTCAGCCCGGTGATGTCGGCGTGCCGTGCGGTCGCCGAGCGGCGCGCCCACCACGTGGTCATCTACCGGACGATTCAGATGCTCGGCGGCACGGTGCCGGTGAAGCAGGACGAGAACGCGCCCGCCCCGCCGCTGGCGCGCATGTTCGAGACGCCCGAGGGCGCGCCGCGTCCTGCCGTCGGCGCAATGGACGACGTCAACGATCTCGTCGCCGCCCAGGCGTATTCCGCCGCGAACTGGCTGGCGCTGAACTGCCGCCGGCACATGCAGCTGTACGGGACCACCAAGGAGCAGCTGGGTTGGGTGGCTCTCAACGGCAGGCGCAACGCCGCGCTGAATCCCCTTGCCGTCTACCGCGAACCGATGACGATGGCCGACTACCTGGGCGCGCGCCCGGTGTCGACGCCGTTCGGGCTGCTGGATTGCGACGTCCCGATCGACGGGTCGGTCGCGGTGGTGGTGTCCCACGCGGAGTACGCCCGCGACTGCCCGCACCGCGCGGTGGCCGTGGAGGCGGTCGGCGGGTCCGACGGCGCCGGCGGCTGGTTCCACCGCGACGACTACCCCAAGATGGCCATGTCGGATGCGACGGCGCAGATGTGGTCGCGCACGCAGCTGACACCGGCGGACGTGCAGGTCGCCGAGTTGTACGACGGGTTCACCTACCTGACGCTGGCCTGGCTGGAAGCCCTCGGCATCTGCGGCGACGGCGAGGCCGGCCCGTTCGTCGAGGGTGGTGCGCGGATCGCCCGCGACGGCCAATTGCCGCTGAACACCTACGGCGGTCAGCTGTCCGCCGGGCGCATGCACGGCTACTGGGCGCTGCACGAGGGTTGTCTGCAGTTGCGGGGCGACGCGGGGGAGCGGCAGGTGGCGCGGCGGCCGGAGGTCGGCGTGGTGTCGGTGGGCGGTGGTCCCGTCGCGGGCTGCATGTTGCTCACGTGCTGAGCCGGCATTGAGCGTTCAGCCGGTCGCCGACCGGGCGGACAAACGCGCCTCGCGGATCGCGCGGCGCATCGAGGCGGACATCGTGCGCCGCGGCTGGACCGTCGGCGAATCGCTGGGATCCGAGGACGCCCTGCGGGAGCGCTACGGCGTAAGCCGCTCGGTGCTGCGGGAGGCCGTCCGCCTCGTCGAGCACCACCAGGTCGCGCGGATGCGGCGCGGACCGGGCGGCGGGCTGCTGATCTGCGAGCCCGACGCCGGTCCCGCGAGCCGCGCCGTCGTCATCTACCTCGAATACCTGGGCACCACGCTGGCCGACCTGCTCAACGCGCGGCTGGTGCTCGAGCCGCTGGCCGCCTCGCTCGCCGCCGAACACATCGACGAGGTCGGCATCGAGCGCCTGCGCGCGGTCCTGAGTGCCGAGGCGGGCTGGGAGCCCGGGTCGCCGCCGATCCGCGACGAATTCCACATCGCGCTCGCCGAACAGTCGAAAAATCCTGTCCTGCAGCTGTTTATCGATGTCCTGATGCGCCTGACCCGGCGCTACCTGCGCAACTCCCGCGCCGGCTCGCCCGACGAGGCCGTCGAGGCGGTCGACCGAATGCACAGGGAGCATTCCGAGATCGTCGCCGCCGTCACCGCCGGCGATGCCGCGCGGGCCAAGGCGCTCAGCGAGCAGCACGTCAAGGCGGTGACCCGGTGGTTGCAGAGGCAGCGCGACGCGCACGACGGCGCGGCGGCGCGGCGGCCCCGTCGGCCGGTCAACGAGGCGCCGCGCGGCAAGCTGGCCGAGGTACTCGCCGCCACCATTGGCGACGAGATCGCCGCGGACGGCTGGCGGATCGGCTCGGTGTTCGGGACCGAGGCGGCGCTGTTGGAGCGCTACCGGGTCAGCCGCGCGGTGTTCCGGGAAGCGGTGCGCCTGCTGGAATACCACGCCATCGCCCGCATGCGCCGCGGCCCCGGCGGCGGCCTGGTGGTCACCAGGCCGCAGGCGCAGGCCAGCATCGACACCATCGCGCTCTACCTGCAGTACCGCCAGCCGGCCCGCGCGGACCTGCGCTGTCTCCGCGATGCGATCGAGATCGACAACGTCTCGAAGGTCACCACGATGGCGGCCAAACGTCACCGTGAGGTGGCGGCCTTTCTGGCGACGGACGGCCGGCCCGGCGCCGAATCGCCTGCCGATGGCCGCGCCGCCGCCGTCGCCGAATACCGATTCCACGGCGGGCTGTCCCACCTGGCCGGCAACGCGGTGCTGGACCTCTTTCTGCGCATCATCGTCGAGTTGTTCCGCCGGCATTGGTCCAGCACCGAGCAGGGGTTACCGGCGTCGAAGCCGACCCGGGACGATCTGGCCGCCGTCGAGCACGCGCACGCGCGCATTCGCGAGGCGATCGGCGCCGGTGACGACAGCCTTGCCCGGTACCGCATGCGTCGGCATCTGGATGCGGCCGCGTCGTGGTGGTTGTAGCGCGTGTCGAGAGCAGGGCAGGTAACGAATCGGTGTGATTCTTGGGGGGTGTACGTATACGAAACGCTTTCGCGGGGTATGTGCACTCAGCAAGGGCGGTCCAGCGTTGGACCTGCGGGGAAATCGAGAGCGAGTAAGCGCACATGACGCTGAGCATGGAGACCATGGACACCGAGCAACGAGGCTTCGTCCATTCCGCACTGCTGTACCACACGCAGCGCGAATTCGTGGACTTCGTCGTGGGTTTCGTCGCCGACGGGTTGACGATGGGTGAGCCGGTGCTGGTCGCCGTGCCCGGGGAGGAACTGGCGTTGCTGGCCGGCACCCTGTGGCGCGCCTGCGACGGGCTACCCGCCGATCTGCGCTTGACCGACATCACCGACGTCGCGCGTAACCCGAGCCGGTTTATGGCCTTGGCGAGTTCGTTCGCCGCGGAATATTCGGACAGGCGGGTGCGGATCGTCAGCCAGGTCGCCTGGCCCGGCCGCAGCGCGGACGAGCGGACGGCCTGCATCCAGCACGAGGCGCTGGTCAACGACGCCCTGGCGAACGACCAGATCACGGCGCTGTGCCTCTACGACGCGCGGCAGTTGGACGTCGACGTGCTGGCGGGCGCGCGCGCCACGCATCCCGTGCTGTGGCGGTGCGGATCGGCGCATCGCAGTGCCGACTACGCGCCCGACGAGGTGCTGGCGCGGTGCAATCAGCCGCTGCCGGCGAACCCGGGGGCCGTCACGTACACGGTCAGGGGGAGCGCGGACCTGCGTCCGGCGCGCTCATTCGCCGTCGACTACGCGGACTGGGTCGGCCTGTCCCGCGACGGCACCGAGGACCTGCAGATGATCGCCACCGAATTGGCCACCAACAGCCTGATGTACACCCACGGGGCCTGCCAGCTGGCCTTCTGGCGACATGACGACCACTTGGTATGCGAGGCCCGCGACAGCGGAAATTTCGAAAATCGGTTGGTCGGACACCGGCAGCCGGGCGGCGGCGGCACCGCGAGCCGCGGGCTGTTCCTGGTCAACGCCATGGCCGACCTGGTCCGCACACACACCACCACGACCGGGACGACGATCCGGGCTTATCTGCGATTCGAACCGTCGCCCGGGCCTACCGGATAACTCACGGCGGGCCGGGCCCGCACGCCGCCAGCGGGGATACCGCTAGCGAACGCTGTGCGAGATCCTGAACATCTCCTGGCCGGGACGGTCGGAGTGCGCGCTGCAACCCACGGCGGCGAGGGCGAACAGCGCCAGTATTCCGGCGATCGCCCGAACGGTCCGCGTCCTCGTGCTTGTCTTCCTCGCGCTCATCGGTAGCGCCTTTCGGTTTGAGTTATTTCGCGGTCTGCGACGACCACCAGCAGATGTTATCGCCGCCACCCTGGGACGCGAGGCGTTTTGATTCTTCCTGGGCAAAGCCAAAGCACAATGGATTCAATAAAGTCGGGGTGCGCCCGGCCCCGCCGCGAGAAGGGACTGAACAATGGACGTTTCGCTGTCGAGGACATTGCACACGTCGTTCGACGACGCCGTCGAGCGAATGCGCAAAGCCCTTGCCCGGCAAGGCTTCGGCGTGCTGACCGAGATCGACATGAAGGCGACGCTGAAGGCCAAGCTCGGGGCGGACATGGAGGACTACCTGATTCTCGGGGCGTGCAATCCGTCGTTCGCGCAGAAGGCGGTCAATATCTACCGGCCGATCGGCGTGCTTTTGCCCTGCAACGTCGTCGTCCGTAAAGATCCGGACTCGGCGGACGCGGTAATTGTCGACGCGATGGACCCGAAGTTGATGGCCGACGTGACCAATGAGCCGGGATTGGCGCAGATCGCCGACGAGGTGCGCGGGTTGCTCACGCAGGCGCTCGATGAAGTCGCCGCGGGCGCGTAAAGCGCTTGCATCGCCGGCAGAGGCGAACTAAGGTCGGGCCTCGTGCGTCGTGAGCGTGCCATCACCATGGCAGTAGTAGCCAGCACCCGCAGCGGGGTCTGATCCAGACCGACCCCCCGCTGTGGGTCGGAAGCTACTGCCCGTCGGTCACTCCTTTGATCAGAGACCGGCATCATGACAACACTTACTTTTGATCTCACCCCGAGCGCGACGTGGTTCGGCCAGCATTTCGGCGCCGCGATGCCGCGCGGTCTGCGCGAGCAGGCCGGTTCGATGTCGTGGGAGACCTTCGTCGCGACGTACGGCCAGGCCACCGGCCCGCTGCGGCTGGGGCAGTGGTCTTGCACCGACGACGAGCGGCCGGCCGGGCGGCTGGGTCCGCAGGCGCGCCACTTCCGGGCCATGATCGCCGTCGGCGACCGGATCAGTACCTCGACGGCGTCGGCGAGCGGACCCGTCGCGGCGCTGACCGCGATGCTGCATGACCGCGGGGTCACCATCGAGACCCTGAAGTTCCATCAGCTACGGTCCGGCGCCGACACCGCGACGTTCCTCTGCGGCACGGACGGGGTCCGGGCGGAGTGGGCGATGGGCTGGTCGGCGGATCCGACGCAGTCGGCGCTGCGGGCGGTGATCGCCTGCGCCAACCGGCTGCTCACCTGACGGTGGCGCCGGCTCGCTGGCTACAGCGCGTCCGGGTCGGCGAGGGGAACGACGAGGTGCGACGGGGTGGGCCCGCCCTGGTGCAGCTGGTAGCGACCCCCGGCAAGGGCGCGACGGGCGGGCTTGGTGGGCACCAGATGCGGAAAGTCGTAGGTGGTGACCGTCAGCCGCAGCCGGTGGCCTGGGGCGATCAGCGCGGCCGTCGGGAAGATCTCGAGGTCATAGCGAGTGAGCTCGCCGGGGACGACGGGCCGCACGGCCGAGCTGGTGCAGTGGTGATGCGGCCGCAACACGGTGCCGTCGGGCAGATACCAGGTGCGGTCGGGGTCCAGCTCCCGATGCGAGCCCAGCAGCGCCCCCTGGGTGAGCGGGCGGCTGGCGCCGTCGGGAGCCACGTCGTCGAGGTGGGCGACCCATAGCGTCTCGGTGGTGCTGGCCGTCGCGTGAATGGTCAGCGTGATGGGCCCGGCGACCAGTTTCGCGTCGGCGAACGGCTCGGTGGTGTAGGTCAGGGCGTCGCGCTGCAGTCGCCGGTTGTCCTGGTCGTAGCGGATGGCCCGGCCGCGGCTGGCGAACATGAAGCTGTTCATGCCCAGCGTCCACTGCTCCAGGCTGCGACCCGACAGCGGGCCCTTCGCCACGTAGTCGAGGGCCGCCGTGGTCGTGTCGGGCGCGCTGTCCTCGGTGAGCCGGTTCGCGTCGGCCAGATAGAGGCGGGTGGGTGTGGCCTCGGGCAGCGGATAGTGGTCGGCGCGGAACCACCGTGAGCTCCCGATCGCCTGAAAAGCCAACGGCGACCCGGACATTGCCGCGTCGGGCCGGTCGTTGAGCCAGTGGTCGAACCAGCGCAGCTGCAGCGCGTGCAGGTGCAGGCCGCCGAAGTCCGAGACGTGATACCAGGGGCCCATCATCAGCCGCACCCGGTCCGACAGCGGCTGGCCGGGCTGCATCGGCGCCTCGTGGTGGCGGCCGGCCGACGCGTTCTGCAGCGCGGCGAAGTTCAGCGGCGCGCCGCGCTGGAACGCGTCGTGCCAGCCGCCGACGAGGAGGACGGCGACGCCGTTGTCGGCGATCTTCGGCAGCACCAGGCCGGGTCGCATCGCATCCCAGAAGGGCCCGTCACAGGCGGTTTCGCCCCCGGCGACGGCGTCGGCGATGAGCGGGCGGAAGTACCCCCGCTGGTCGCGTCCGCGCTGCCGGACGGCGGCCAGGCCACCGGACCGTGGCCGCGTGTGCCCGCCGCGGGTGAACAGCTCCAGCGTCGGGTTGACCACGTTGAGCAGCCGGTAGACGCCGCCGTACGCGCGGATCGTGCGCAGGTGCGGCACCCCGCCCATCGCGGCGGCGTCGCGGTAGAAGTCGCGGGCCGCCATCACCGGGAAGATCGCCTTCAGCGGTGAGCCGGGACCGACGGCGGCCGCGGTGAACAGCTGGTTGATCGCCAGATAGGAGATCCCGAGCATGCCGACGCGGCCGTTGCCGTCCGGCAGTCGCGCCGCCCACTGCACCAGCTCCGCCCCGTCCTGCGCCTGCCGGTCGCCGAACATCTGGAATGCACCGTCCGAAGCGCCCGTGCCCCGGACGTCCACCATCACCTCGATGTAGCCGCGTTTGACCAGGTAGGGAGCCGCGCCGCCGCCGATCTGCGCGGCCGGCGGCGGGGCCTTCTTGCCGTACGGCGTGATCGACAGCAGCACCGGGAAGGGCCCGGCCGCGGGTCGACGGGTGTCGGGATCGGTGGGGTAGTGGACGTCGGCGCGCAGGACGACGCCGTCGCTCATCGGCACCGCGACGTTGTGCCGCACGCCCACGCCGTACGTCGCCGGCCGCGGCGTCCAGTCCGGGGTGAACGGGGACGGATTCGTCTTGCGCGGGCGGGTTTTGCGCTTCGATAACAGCCGGGGTCGCAACGTCGTCATGGTGGTCCCTCCCTATCGCGAGCAGACGTGAAAGCCCCCAAATGCGGTGCCAGACAGGGGCATTTGCGACTGCTCGCGCAAACCCTACAGCGGGCGTAGCACGATCGGCATGCCGTCCATCGGGATCGGGATCGTGCGGTAGTCCCACTTCGCCTCGTACCCTGGCCGCGGCAATTCCAGCCGGTAGCGCCGCAGCAGGCGATGCATGATGGTCTTGATCTCCAGCTGCCCGAACGTCATGCCGATGCACTTGTGCGCGCCGCCGCCGAACGGCGTGAACGCGTAGCGGTGCTTCTTGTGCTCGTTGCGGGGCTCGGTGAAGCGATCCGGGTCGAACTTCAGCGGGTCCGTCCAGATCTCCGGCAGGCGATGGTTCAGCCCGGGAAACGCGGTGACATTGGTGCCGGCGGGCAGGTAGAAGCCCAACAGTTCGGTGTCGCGCACGGTGCGCCGCATCGCCCACTGCACGGGCGACACGAGCCGGATCGCCTCGTTCATCACCAGGTCGAGCGTCTCCAGCTTCTCCAGCGACTCGATGTCCAGCGGCCCGTCGCCCAGCCGGTCGGACTCGTCGCGGCAGCGTTCCTGCCACTGCGGGTTGGCGGCCAGCTGGTAGACCATGTGCGTCGCCGTCGTGGTCGACGTGTCGTGGGCGGCCATCATCAGGAAGATCATGTGGTTGACGATGTCCCCGTCGGAGAACCGGTTGCCGTCCTCGTCTTCGGACTGGCACAGCACCGACAGCAGGTCGTTGCCTTCCTTGCCGCGCTGCTCCTTGACGCGCTCGGCGAAGTAGTCTTCCAGCAGCTTGCGCGCCTTGAGGCCGCGCCACCAGGTGAACGGCGGCACGGCGGTGCGGATGACCGCGTTGCCGGCCCGCACGGTCATGGTGAAGGCGCTGTTGATCTTCGTGACCAGCTCGCGGTCGGTGCCGGGTTCGTGGCCCATGAACACCATCGACGCGATGTCGAGGGTGAGTTCCTTCATCGCCGGATAGAGCAGGAAGCGCGCGTCGTCGACGACCCAGTCGTCGGCGGTCACCTGCGACACCACCTTGTCCATCTGCTCGACGTAGCCGACCAGCCGGGAGCGCACGAACGCTTCCTGCATGATCCGCCGGTGGAACATGTGCTCCTCGAAATCGAGCAGCATCAGCCCGCGGCGGAAGAACGGCCCGATGACCGGCGTCCAGCCCTGCTGGGAGTAGTCCTTGTTGCGGTTGGAGTAGATGACCTGCGCGGCGTCGGGACCCAGCGCGATGACGAACGGCAGCACCGGCGAGTCGCCGTAGAAGACCGGACCCTTTCTCTCGTAGAGGAACTGAAGATAGTCGGGGCCGCCGCGCAGCATCTCGATCATGTGGCTGATGATCGGCAGCCCGGCGTCACCGACCACGGGGTTCAGTTCGCTGCCCGGCGGCGGGTCGGCGAGCTTCTTCTCCGGGAACTCGGTGTTGCGCAGCCGCCGTTCGAGCATGCCCATCCCGGGCAGGTTGTTGACTGACGGGGTGAATCGGCGGCGCGCCTGGTCGAGCAGGTAGTGCGGGGTGCTGATGGTGGCGGCCATTCACGCTCCTTTGCGGGCCCACGACAACGTGAGCGGGGTCACTGAGTATTCATACTTCGGGTGAACTTGACGGCTGTCAAGTTTCCTTTTCGGTCGCTGTGGTGCAAGGTCAGGATGTGACTAGCGCTGCCAATCACGACGCCGCCGGCGAGGACGGCGCGCCCGCGCTGCGCCGGCGCGGCGACAAGCAGCGTCAGGCGATCCTGCAGGCGGTGCGCGAGTTGCTCGAGGAACGGCCGTTCGCGGAGCTGTCGGTCAGCACGATCAGCCTGCGGGCCGGCGTCGCCCGGTCCGGTTTCTACTTCTACTTCGACTCCAAGTACTCGGTGCTCGCGCAGATCCTGGCCGAGGCCGCCGAGGAACTCGAGGAACTCACCCAGTACTTCGCCCCGCGGCAGCCGGGCGAATCGCCGCCGCAGTTCGCCAAGCGGATGGTGGGCAGCGCCGCCGCCGTCTATTCGCACAACGATCCGGTGATGACGGCCTGTAATGCCGCCCGGCACAGCGACATCGAGATCCGCGACATCCTCGAGCAGCAGTTCCAGATCGTGCTGCGCGAGATCGTCGCCGTCATCGACACCGAGGTGAAGGCCGGGACCGCGCACCCGATCAGCGACGACCTGCCGACGCTGATCCGCACCCTGGCGGGCACCACCGCGCTGGCCCTGACCGGCGATCACATCCTGGTCGACCGCGACACCGACGTGGAACGCCGGCTGCGCGTGCTCGAACAGCTGTGGCTCGCCGCGCTGTGGGGCGGGCCGGCTTAGACCGACTTGGGCCTCAGCAGGCGCACTTGGTACCGCCGGTATCGTCACCGGCATGACGGCAGGGCAGTATTTCGCGGGAAAGCGGTGCTTCATCACCGGTGCGGCCAGCGGGATTGGGCGCGCGACGGCCCTACGGCTGGCCGCTCAGGGCGCTGAGCTCTACCTCACCGACCGCGACGCGGACGGCCTGGCCCAGACGGTGGCCGACGCGCGCGCCCTGGGCGCCGACGTGCCCGCGCACCGGGCGCTGGACGTCTCCGACTACGACGCGGTGGCCGCGTTCGGGGCCGACATCCACGCCGCCCACCCCAGCATGGACGTGGTGATGAACATCGCCGGCGTCTCGGCGTGGGGTACCGTCGACCGGCTCAGCCACGCGCAGTGGAAAAAGATGGTCTCGATCAACCTGATGGGCCCCATCCACGTCATCGAGACGTTCCTGCCGCCGATGGTGGCGGCCGGCGTGGGCGGGCATCTGGTCAACGTGTCGTCGGCGGCGGGGCTGGTCGCGCTGCCGTGGCACGCCGCCTACAGCGCCAGCAAGTACGGACTGCGCGGGCTGTCCGAGGTGCTGCGCTTCGACCTGGCCCGGCACCGCATCGGGGTGTCCGTCGTGGTCCCCGGCGCGGTGAAGACCCCGCTGGTCAACACCGTCGAGATCGCCGGTGTCGACCGCGGCGATCCCAGCGTCGACCGGTGGGTCAACCGGTTCGCCGGGCACGCGGTCTCTCCGGAACGCGCGGCCGAGAAGATCGTGGCCGGCGTCGCGAAGAACCGGTACCTGATCTACACGTCGCCGGATATCCGGGCGCTGTACGCGTTCAAACGGCTGGCGTGGTGGCCCTACAGCGTGGCGATGCGCCAGGTCAACGTGGTGTTCAGCCGCGCGCTGCGGCCGGGCCCGCCGACGCGCTGAGCGGCCCGGGCATCTGCAGTTCCAGCCGCACGCCCAGCAGCCGCACCGGCCGGTCCAGCTCGAACAGGTCCAAGACCGCCAGCGCGGTCGCGACGATGACGTCGGGATCGGTGGACGGCGCCGCCAGCTTGCGGATCTTGGTGCGGGTGTAGAACGTCGCGGTGCGCACGGTCACCGCCACCCGCGTGACGATGCGACCCGCCGCCGTCACCTCGTGCAGCGCCCGTCGGGCCAATTCCGTGACGGCCGAGTCCATTTCGGCACGGTCGGTGAGGTCGTGCGGGAACGTGACGACGTGGCTGCGCGAGCGCGGCACCCACGGCTGCGCGCTGACCTCGGTGTCGCCGCCGCCCTTGGCGAGCAGCAGCAACGAGAGTCCGGTGCTCGGCCCGAACGTGGCCGTCAGCTCCTCGGCGTCGCTGTGCGCGAGCTGCCGCACGGTGTCGATCCCCAGGGCCGCAAGCTTTTTCGCCGTCTTCGGACCGACGCCCCACAGCGCGTCGACCGGCCGGTTGGCCATCAGGTCCATCCAGTTCGCGTCGGTGAGCGTGAAGATGCCCGCCGGTTTCGCGAAGCCCGTGGCCACCTTGGCCCGCTGCTTGTTGTCACTGATGCCCACCGAGCAGGACAAGCCGGTTTCGGTGGCGACGACGGCGCGGATCCGCTCGGCGACGGACGCCGGGTCGCCCTGCGCCGGCACGCCGAGGTACGCCTCGTCCCAGCCCCACACCTCGACCGGGTAGCCCAGGTCGCGCAGCAGCCCCATCACCTGATCGGACGCCTCGTCGTAGGCGTCGGGATCCGACGGCAGGAACGTCGCCTCCGGGCAGCGCCGAGCGGCCTGGCGCAGCGGCATGCCCGCGTGCACTCCGAACGTGCGGGCCTCGTAGGAGGCGCAGGTGACGACCTTGCGCGGCTCGGTCGGGTCGCCGCTGCCGCCGACGATGACGGGCAGCCCGACCAGCTCGGGGTGGCGGCGCAGTTCGACCGACGCCAGGAACTGGTCGAGGTCGACGTGCAGGACCCAGTTCATGGCCGATTCTCGCCCGCTTCACTGCCCGCACAGCTTGCGCGCCAGGCTCTCCCAGGCGTCGCCGAGCGTGTCGAGGGTGTGGCCGCGGTGGGTGAGTTGGTGCTCGACGTAGTCGGCGTCGAGCAGCGCCAGCAGCGCGTCGGTCTGGGCGTCCAGGTCACCACTGGTCCGCGCCGACTGCAGGAGGACCCTGACGTGGGTGCGGTTCACCGCGGCGGGTGCTCCGTAACGGGTGTGCGGGTCGCGGTTGGCCTCGGACAACAACGCGTGATGCGCGTGGGCGAAACAGATGCGTTGCCGGCCGAACGCCACCAGCCGATCCAGCGGCGGCGCGTCGGGGCCGAGCGGCGGCGGGCCGAACAAAAACGCCTGCTGGTTGGCCCGTTCGTCCTCGTCCAGCAGCACCATCATCAGGCCGGCCCGGCTGCCGAAGCGGCGGAACACCGTCCCCTTGCCGACCCCGGCGGCCGCGGCGATGTCGTCCATGGTGACGGCGTCGGCGCCGCGCTTGGCGACCAGGTCGCGGGCCGCCTGCAGCAAGAGCGCGCGGTTGCGCGCCGCGTCGCCGCGCTCTTGAGGCTCCTGCGGAGCGGAGACCGGTAGCTCGCTCACACCCTGCACTTTAACGCGCACGGAATAAAGCGGACTATGGTCCGGTTGGCCCGTGCAAGGATGTAGACCAACAACCGAAGGGAATCGGAGATGTCCGACATCAAAGTGCTGGCGCTGGTGGGTAGCCTGCGGGCCGCCTCGATCAACCGTCAGATCGCCGAGCTGGCGGCCGCGGTGGCCCCCAACGGCGTCGCCGTCACCGTATTCGAGGGGCTGGGGGAGCTGCCGTTCTACAACGAGGACGTCGACCCCGCGATGAACCCCGAGGTCACGGAGGCGCCGGCCGTGGCGGCTGCGCTGCGCGCCGCCGCAGCCGACGCGGACGCGGCTCTGGTGGTCACCCCGGAGTACAACGGCACCATTCCCGCCGTCGTCAAGAACGCGATCGACTGGCTGTCGCGGCCGTTCGGCAACGGCGCTTTGAAGGACAAGCCGCTGGCGGTGGTCGGCGGTGCGATGGGTCGCTACGGCGGGGTGTGGGCGCACGACGAGACCCGCAAGTCGTTCGGCATCGCCGGCGCGCGCGTGGTCGAGGACCTCAAGCTCTCGGTGCCGTTCCAGAGCTTGGGCGGCGCTGCGCCCGCCGACAATGCCGAGCTGTCGGCAACCGTGCGCGACATCGTCGGGAAGTTGGCCGCCGAGGTCGGCTGAGGCGCCTCGACCGTGGGGCTTATGGACGGATTCCCGAGGCGGGAAGCGTCCATAACCCCCACACTCCGCGAGCGGGATCCGGCCGTCTTAGCCCGTGCGGAAGAAGCCGGCGAGCTGTTCGCCGATGTTCGCGACGCCGGAGTCGAACGCCGACACCAGTTGGCCGACGGTGCTGGTGTTGAAGATGCCCGACATGGTGTTGCCCAGGTTCGCCCATCCCGATTGCAGCGCGCCCCAATTTTGGAAGCCTGACTGCCCGGAGGCGAAGTTCCAACCGCCGGAACTGCCGATCCCGAAATTCCTCCAGCCTGACGTGTGGCCGGGGCCGGTGTTGAAGAAGCCCGACGACGGGGCGGCGGTCATGTTGCCGACGCCCGGGGTGCCCGGAAAGTCGAGCGGGATCTTGATCGGACCGAGGCCGCCGTCGATGTCGATATCCAGGCCGAACCGGGGCAGGGTGATCCCGTTGATGGTGAAGGCGTCGGTGCTGCCGGCGGTATTGATGCCCAACCCGAATTGCGGAATGCTGAACCCGCCGATGATGAAGGCGTCGGTGCTGCCGGATGTGTTGATGCCGAGCCCGAATTGGGGAATGTCGAAGCCGCCGATCGTAAAGGGATTGGTGGTGCCCGACGTATCGATGCCCAGCACGAATTGCGGAATGCTGAACCCGCCGATGGTGAACGGATTGATGCTGCCCGACGGGTTGATGCTCAGCCCGAATTGCGGAATGCTGAAGCCGCCGATGCTGAATGGCAGGCTCGCGCCGCTCAGCCCGATGATGATGTCCTGCTGAGCGATGTTGATGGGCCCGATGGTGCCCTGCAGCAGCGCGGTGAGCGCGAAATTGAATTTCTGCGCGGTTACCGCGAGCGGAATCTTCAGATTGGCAATGATCGGCAACCCGGGAATGGGAATAGCGGGCACATTGATGGCCCCGACGCCGCCCGACAGGTTGATCGCCAACGGAATCCTGGGGATGGGGATGTTGGGCACGGTGATGGCGCCGACGCCGCCCGACACGTTGATCGCCAGCGGGATACCCGGGATGGGGATGTTCGGTACGTGGATGGCGCCGACGCCACCGCCCACGTCGATGGTCAGCGGGATCGACGGAATGGAGATGCCGGGCACCGTGATCGCGCCGACGCCGCCGGAAACGTTGACCCGAATCGGGATTTCGGGCACCGGGATGTTGGGCACGGTAATGGGGCCGACACCGCCGGTCACGTGCAGGCTCAAGGGAATTGGCGGAAGCGTGATCGTCTCGGAAAGCTGGATCAGGCCCTGGTAGCCGCCGCGCCACAGCATCCCGTTGCTGTAGCCGCCGGAGATCAGTGCGCCGGTGTTGACGTCGCCGGTGTTGCCGACGCCGGTGTTCAGGTCGCCGGTGTTGAAGAGGCCGGTGTTGGAGTTGCCCGGGTTGATGCTGCCGGTGTTGAGGCTGCCGGCGTTGAAGTTGCCGGCGTTGGTGCTGCCGGCGTTGCCGACGCCGGTGTTGGTGGCGCCGGAGTTGAATAGACCCGTGTTGGTGTCGCCGGCATTACCGAATCCGGTGTTGTGGCTGCCCGAGTTTCCGATGCCGAAGTTTCCGTTGCCCGAGTTGAACAGTCCGATGTTGCCGTTGCCTGAATTCCCGAAGCCGATGTTGCCGGCGCCCGAATTCAGGCCGCCGAACCCGAATTGGTTATCCCCGCTCAGCCCGATACCGATGTTTCCGTGACCGCTATTGCCGAAGCCGAAGTTCCCGTCGCCGGTATTGCCAAGGCCGACGTTGCTACTACCGGTGTTCCCGAAACCGATGTTGTTCAGGGCCGCCGTCAGACCCGGACCGGTGTTTCCGAACCCGATATTGCCGTTGCCGACATTTCCGAAGCCGAGGTTGCCGGCACCGATATTCCCGGAGCCGAAGTTATTGTTCCCGACGTTTCCGGAGCCCACATTGGCGTTGCCGGCGTTTCCGCCGCCGACATTGTTGTCGCCGACGTTCGCGCTGCCCACATTCAGGCCGCCGTGGTTGGCGAAGCCCAGGTTCGCCGTCGTGCCGGAAGCGCCGTCGCGCAACAGGCCGGCCAGGTTGGCGCCGACGTTCTGCACCCCCGACACGTGGCCCGCCGTCGACAGGTCCAGCGTGCTGGTGTTGAAGAAGCCCGCGACGGTGTTGCCGAAGTTGCCCGCGCCCGATTGCAGCTGGCCGACGTTGAGGAGGCCCGAGTTCCCCAGGGTTCCAGAGACGAAGTTCATGAAGCCCGAGCTGCCGGGCCCGACGTTGCCGAAGCCGGATGCGCTGCCCGTGCCGGCGTTGAAGAAGCCCGACGACGGCGCCGTGGTCGTGTTGCCGAAGCCCGTCGTGGCCGGGATGTCGAGCGGGATGTTGATCGGGCCGACGCCACCGGCGATGTCGATGCCGAGCGGAATCTTGGGAATGGTAAAGCCGTCCGGGAACAGGGTGACCGGGCCGATGCCGCCGGAGACGTTGACGCCGAGTGGAATCGCGGGAATGGTGTAGCCGTTCGGGAACACCGTGAACGACCCGACGCCGCCGGCGATGTCGACGTTGATCGGAATCTTTGGAATCTGGTAGCCGTCCGGGAATACCGTGAACGGACCGATATCCCCGAACGCCGCGATGTTCAGGGGAATCTCGGGAATGTTGAAGCCGTTCGGAAAGACGGTGAACGGTCCGATATCGGCCGTCGCCGCGATGTTCAGCGGAATCGCGGCGAGGTTGAAGCCGTTCGGGAAGACGGTGGCGGGGCCGAGGCCGAGGCTGACCGTGATGGGACCCAGGCTCACCACCAGTGGCACGGGTCCGATAAACCCGCTGAAGCCGGCGACAACCACCGGAATTGTGTTGGTGGTCAGCGGAATCAGGATCTGGCCGCTCGCGAGGTTGGCCTGGATTCCGGGAATGCTGATGGACGGGATCGAGATGGGCCCGATCACGCCGTCGGTGCCCTTGATGCCCAGGGTGATGTCGGGAATGCTGATCGCCGGGATGTTGATGGGGCCGATCATGCCGTCAGTTCCCTTGAGCCCCAAGGTGATATCGGGAATGCTGATCGCCGGTATGTTGATCGGGCCGAGCCCGCCGAGACCGTGGATACCCAGGGGGATGTCGGGAATGGTGATCGGCGGGATGCTGATGGGGCCGACGTAGCCGTTGGTGCCGCCGAGGCCGAGATTGATGTTGGGAATGGTGATCGGTGGAACGGTGATGGGACCGATACCGCCCATCGATCCGAGGTTCAGGGGGATCTGGGGAATGCTGATCGATCCCGAGAAGCCGATCAGACCCTGGTGATCACCCCGCCAGAAAAAGCCGTTGCTGTAGCTGCCCGAGATGAAGGCGCCGGTGTCGACATTGCCGGAGTTCGCAATGCCGGTGTTGTAGTTTCCGCTGTTGAAGAAGCCGGTGTTGTGGCTGCCGGGGTTGAAGCTGCCCGTGTTGGTGCTGCCCACGTTGTAGCTGCCGGTGTTGTAGTTGCCCGCATTGCCGGTGCCGGTATTCGCGATGCCCGAGTTGAACAGGCCCAGGTTGGTGCTGCCGGTGTTGCCGATGCCGGTGTTGTAGCTGCCCGAGTTGCCGAAGCCCCAGTTTCCGGTGCCCGAGTTACCGATCCCGATGTTTCCGGTGCCAGAGTTGAACAGCCCGATGTTGCCGGTGCCCGAGTTCCAGCCGCCGAACCCCGTCTGATTGTTGCCGGTGAGCCCGATGCCAAGGTTTCCGTTGCCGCTGTTGCCGAAGCCGAAGTTCCCGCTGCCCGTGTTGCCGAAGCCGATGTTGTTGCTGCCGACGTTCCCCAGGCCGACGTTCGCGGTGGCCAGGGTGGCCGCGATGGATGCCGACGCCTGCGCCGGCACGCGTGTCAGCCCCTGCAGCAGCGTGGTGAACGGCGTCAATGCCGAGGCCACCGCCGACGAGTCGGCGTAATAACCGAACATCGCGGCGACGTCCTGGGCCCACATCTGTTCGTAGACGGCCTCGGCGGCGGCGATCGCAGGGGCGTTCTGGCCGAACAGGTTCGTCCCCACCAGTCGCACCAGCTGCATCCGATTGGCCCCGACGATCTCGGGATGCACCGTCGCCGCCAGCGCGGCCTCGAACGCCCCCGCCAGCGTGCGGGCCTGCGTGGCCGCCTGCTCGGCCTCCGCCGTCGCCGCGGTCAACCACCCGGCGTAGGGGGCCGCCGCGGCGACCATCGCCTGCGACGCCGGGCCCTGCCACGGCCCACCGACCAGTCCCGAGACCGTCGACTCGAATGAGCTCGCCGCGGAACCCAACTCCGTTGCCAGTTGGTCCCACGCCGTCGCCGCGGCCAGCGTGGGACCCGAGCCCGCCCCGGTGAACATCCTTGCTGAGTTGATTTCCGGCGCCAATACCGAAAAGTTCATCGTCACGGCCCTTCCACGGGTGTCCTTTTGGTGGCCGCCCGTCAATTACCAGCCGCCGAAAACCGGTGACGGCTGGGCCTTGAGCCCTCGATGCGGTAGCGCAAGACGATACGACTGTAGCCTTAAAAGGTCACGGCCTTTATTGAAACGTTATCTTAGCGTTATATTAATGAGATATTAGCGCGCGAGTATTGTCCACATTTTTTACATCGCGATCCCTGGGTAGTTGACGATCAATTGAGCGTCCAAATCCTTGGCGCGGTGGCTCGCTGACCCGCGCCCACTCGTCCAGTGGTCGGCGTCCGGTCGCTGGCGCACGGACGGCCGAGGTCCCGCGACAACACGTCATGTCCCAGGACACCCGCAAACAACGTTTAAGCTCGTGTTTTCTGTACTAGCGTACGGTTTTGGACACCGCGGAGGCCGGCGGCCGGCCCGTGATGGGGGTAGCCCGCCCGGCATGTCCCCGCCCGCGCACCGTCGTGAGTCGCCGCCTCGTCCGGCCCAATTACAGGGCTCATAAATTGTTAACAAAGCTTAGGTAATTTTCCTGACCCGCGGCTGTCGGTCGGGCGAGTTATGGTGATTCGTCAAAGCCGCTTGTAAAGATATTTGACACACCATCGGCCGAAGATCACAGTTATATAACGATATTAATGCGCCGTTCCGACCGTACGTTACGTTGCACGCGGAATTAATAGACTCCACCCCTACTCGAAAGAGGGCAGGGCCAGTTATGCGGCACGATAATCGCGCACGACCTCGCCACCTGCCGAGCCGCCCACGTCGTTATTGACGGTCTGTCAGGGCCGCATCGTGAGAGTGAGACGTAGATGTCGTTTGTGATCGCTTTGCCGGAGCTGTTGACGGCGACCACGGCCGATTTGGCTGCCCTTGGATCCGGCCTGAGCGCGGCGAACGCCGCGGCGGGCCCGGCGACCACCGTCATCGTCGCTGCGGCCCGGGACGAGGTGTCGGAGGCCGTCACCGCGCTGTTTCACCGGCAGGCCGCGGACTACCAGGTGGCAGCCGCGCGGGCCACGACGATCTACGAGCAGTTCGTCCAGAACCTGGGTGCCGGCGCCAAGTCGTACGCGGCGGCCGAAGCCTCGAATGTGGAACAACTTCTGCTCGGCGTGGTGAATGCTCCCGCCGAGTCGCTGCTGGGGCGTCCGCTGGTCGGCCCGGGCACCGACGGCGCACCGGGTCAGGCTGGTGGACCCGGCGGGTTGCTGTTCGGCCGCGGCGGCAACGGCGGTGCCGGGTTGCCGGGCCAGGCCGGCGGGGCCGGCGGGGACGCGGGGCTATTCGGCGCCGGCGGGGCCGGTGGCGTAGGTGGAATCGGCGGGGGCAGCGGTGGCAATGGCGGTGCGGGCGGATGGATCGCCGGCGCGGGCGGGGTCGGCGGAGCCGGCGGCGTCGGCGGCGGCACCGGTGGTACCGGCGGGGTCGGCGGCCTGTTCGGTGCCGGCGGGGTCGGCGGCGTCGGCGGTGCGGGCACGGCGGGCGCCGCAGGGGGAATGGGTGAATCAGGCGGACACGGCGGCACCGGTGGCGCCGGAGGGCTGTTCACCAACGGTGGTGCCGGCGGCGCCGGCGGTATCGGCGGCATGGGCGGGATCGGTTCGACCGGTCCGGTGGACCAAGCCGGCGGTCTCGGCGGTACCGGCGGCCTCGGCGGTGACGGCGGGGCCGGGGGTCGGGCCCCGCTGCTGATCGGCCACGGCGGCGCCGGCGGCGTCGGCGGGGCTGGTGGCACGGGCGGGACCGGCGGGAGTGGCGGCGACGGTGTGGCGCCCGGTGCCGGTGGCACGGGTGGTACCGGCGGCACCGCGGGCCAGGGCGGTGCCGGGGGCGCGGGGCAGACGTTCACCGCCGCGGGCGTGGCGGGCGGCGCGGGCGCGGGCGGTACCGGCGGGATCGGCGGGACCGGCGGCAAGGGCGCGGCGGGCGTCGCCGGCGTTGCGGGCACCGGCGCCGCCGGAGGCACCGGCATCGCGGGCGGTCAGGGTGGTCAGGGCGGCCAGGGTGGGGCCGCCGTGCCCGGCGGTGCGGCAGGAAACGGCGGCGTCGGCGGGACCGGCGGCACGGGCGGCAGCGGTGGGGACGGCGCTTCGGGCGTCGCGGCTGGCGGCGCGGGCGGCGCGGGCGGCACCGGGGGAGCCGGCGGCGTGGCGGGCGCCGGCGGCCTTTCCGGCGGCACCGGAGGCCACGCGGGCGGACTGGGCGTGGGCGGCACCGGCGGAGCCGGCGGTAACGGCGGAGACGCCACGGCCGCGCCCGACGCAGCCGCGGGCAGCGGTGCCGCGGGTACACCGGGCTTTACGGGCGGGGCCGGGGGCACCGGCGGGGCCGCCGGCGGCAGCGGAGGAACCGGCGGCAACGGCGGAAACGGGGGCGCAGGCGGGACGGGCGGCAGCGGCGGTTCGGGTCTGGCTGGCGGCAGCGCGGGCGGAGCCGGCGCGATAGGCGGCGCCGGAGGCGCGGCGGGTGCCGGCGGCGCCGGCGGACCGGGCGGCCATGCGGGCGCGGCGGGCGCCGGCGGGCGCGGCGGTAACGGCGGCGATGGCGGAGACGCCACCACTGCCCCCAGCGCCGCGGCGGGTAGCGGCGCCGCGGGCACGCCGGGCTTCGCGGGCGGGGCCGGTGGGGCTGGTGGAGCGGGTGGCGCGGCGGCGGTGGGCGCGACGACGGGCGGGGGCATCGGCGGCAACGGGGGGAACGGCGGTAACGGCGGTCTCGGCGGGGACGGCGGTTCGGGCACAGCCGCCGGCAGCGCCGGCGGGCAGGGCGGCGTGGGTGGTAACGGCGGCGCGCCCGGCGCCGCGGGTCTGTCCGGCGGCGCCGGCGGACACGCGGGCAACCAGGGCAACGGCGGCAACGGCGGCGATGGCGGTAACGGCGGCAAGGCCACCGCCGCTCCCGACGCCGCGCCGGGCACCGGCCTCGCCGGTACGCAGGGCTTCGCGGGCGGCGCCGGCGGTGGCGGCGGTGCCGGCGGTGCCCACGGCGGCAACGGTGGCCAGGGCGGGGACGGCGGACACGGTGGCGATGGCGGCTACGGCGGTTCGGGCCTGGCCACTGGCAGCGCGGGTGGCGCCGGCGGAAACGGCGGCGCGGGCGGCGCCGCGGGCGCCGCCGGTGCCGCAGGTTCGGGCGGGCACGCGGGCACCGCGGGCCTCGGCGGCGACGGCGGCAACGGCGGCAATGGTGGGGCGGCGACGGCCGCCGCCAACGGTGCGGCGGGCAGTGGTGCCGCGGGTACCGCCGGCTTCGCGGGCGGGCGCGGCGGCGCGGGCGGTGCCGGCGGCGCCCCAGGCGTGCCCGGGGGCACCGGCGGCGGGGATGGCGGAAACGGCGGAAACGGAGGGGCCGGCGGGGCCGGCGGCATGGGCGGATCCGGCGTCGCCGGGGTGGCCGGTATCAGCAACGGCGCCGGCGGTGCGGGTGGCGCCGGCGGCGCCGGCGGATCAGGTGGCCAGGCCGGCGGAGCCGGTGTTGCGGGCAGTTCCGATGCCGCAGCCGGCAAGGCGGGCGTCGGGGGCAACGGCGGACGCGGTGGCGTCGGCGGCAACGGTGGGACCGGCGCCGCCAGCGTCGCGGGCAGCGGCAACGTCGGCGGCGCCGGCGGAAGCGGTGGTGTCGGTGGTGCGGGCGGCGTCGGCGGCGCACCGGCCGTCCTCGGCGGGACTGGCGGCGGCGACGGCGGAAACGGCGGGTTCGGCGGAAACGGCGGCAACGGCGGGACGGGCGCGGCCGGGGTGATCGGCGGCGCGCAGGCCGCCAACGGCGGTGTAGGCGGCACCGGCGGAAAGGCCGGCCTCGGCGGTGCCGCCGGGGGCTCCTTCGGGCTCGCGGGATTCGCGGGCACCGGCGGCACGGGCGGTGTCGGCGGAAACGGCGGCGCGGGCACACCCGGTGCCAGCGGCCTCGCAGGCAGCGGGGTCGTCGGCGGTCAGGGCATGACCGGCGGAACCGGCGGCGCCGGCGGCGCCGGCGGGGCGCCCGCGGTGCCCGGTGCCACCGGCGGCGGCAACGGGGGAAACGGCGGGAACGGTGGCACCGGCGGCGTCGGCGGCACCGGCGCCGACGGTCTCGCGGGCTTCGCCGGCGCTGCTAACGGCGGCATCGGCGGCAACGGCGGGACCGCCGGTCTCGGCGGCGCCGCCGGCAGCTCGACGGCCCTCGCTGGTGGTGCGGGTGTCGGCGGCGCAGGCGGCACGGGCGGTAACGGTGGCACCGGCACGGCCGGGATCGCCGGTGGCGCCGGGCTCGACGGCGGCAACGGTGGCAACGGCGCCGGCGGCGGCGCCGGCGGCAACGGAGCGGCACCCGTCACCAGCGGGGCCGTCGGCGGAAACGCGGGAATGGGCGGCAATGGCGGCCTCGGCGGTGTCGGTGGGACCGGCGGCGTCGGCGTCAGCGGCAACAACAGCGGCACCGGCGGCACCGGCGGTGTCGGCGGGAACGGCGGTCAGGCCGGCGTGGCCGGCGTCGCCGGGGCGGGCGGCAGTACGGCCACTGCGGGCGCCGGCGGCAATGGCGGTGCCGGCGGTGCGGGCGGGACGGGTGCGGCAGGCGTGACGGGTGTCAACAACGGTGCCGGCGGCACCGGGGGTGGCGGCGGTGCCGGCGGTCAAGCCGGGGGATCGACCGGGGTGGTGGGGACCGGCGGCTCCGGGGGCAACGGTGGCACCGGCGGCGCCGGTGCGGCGGGCACGGCCGGCGCGGGCAACGGGGTGGCCGGCACCGACGGCGGTGTCGGCGGCGCGGGCGGCTCCGGCGGCCAGGGCGGCGCGCCCGCGGCCGGCGCCGTGACGGGCGGCGGCACCGGTGGCAACGGCGGGGCCGGCGGGACCGGTGGCGTCGGCGGAAAGGGCGGCGCGGGTGCCGCCGGCGTCAACGACGGCGCCGGCGGGCAAGGCGGCAACGGCGGCGGCGGCGGCCAGGCCGGTGGGGCCGGGCTTTCCGGCGGAGCCGGGGGCAGCCTCGGCAACGTGGGAAGTGGCGGCACCGGCGGTGCCGGCGGCGGCGGCGGGAATGGTGCCGCGGGCGGCAATGGTGCCCCCGACAGCGGTGCTACCGGCACTCCCGGGGGCGTCGGCGGGGCCGGTGGTCAGGGCGGCCAGGGCGGCGCGACCGCTCTCGGCGCCCCGACCGGCGGCGGAAGCGGCGGGGCCGGTGGCAACGGCGGCACGGGTGGCGTCGGCGGGAACGGCGGCAATGGCGTCCTCAGCGTCAACAGCGGCGTCGGCGGGGGCGGTGGGCAAGGCGGCGCGGGCGGTCAGGCCGGCGCGGCCGGGCTGTCGGGCGGGGCTGGCGGCGCTGCCGGCGCCGTGGGTACCGGCGGCACCGGCGGAAATGGCGGAACAGGCGGCACGGGCGTCGCCGGAGCGGCGGGTCCCACGGGCGGTGCTGCGGGCATCGGCGGCGGCGCCGGCGGGGAGGGCGGTCAGGGTGGTCAGGGCGGCGCGCCCGCGGTCGGCGCCGCGACGGGCGGCGGCACCGGAGGCAACGGCGGCGCCGGCGGTACGGGTGGCGTCGGCGGCAAGGGCGCCACGGGCGTCGCCACATTCAACAGCGGGGCCGGCGGCGACGGCGGACAAGGCGGGCGCGGTGGACAAGCCGGCGCGGCCGGACTCTCCGGCGGGGCCGGCGGCGGCGCGGGCAGCGTGGGCACCGGCGGGACCGGTGGGGCCGGCGGAGGAGGCGGCACCGGGGCCGTCGGAGGCGCCGGCGGGTCCGGCACCGGGGTTGCCGGCAGCATCGGCGGCACCGGGGGTGCCGGCGGGCACGGCGGACAAGGCGGCGCGCCGGCCGTCGGCGCCACCACCGGCGGCGGCAGCGGCGGCAGTGGCGGCAGTGGCGGCACCGGTGGTCTCGGCGGCGCGGGCGGTTCGGGCGTGGTCGGCAGCGGTACCGGCGGCACCGGCGGTGCCGGTGGCACCGGCGGAACGGGCGGGACCGCCGGCCAGGGTGGTGCCGCGGGTGGCACCGGCGGCAGCGCGGGCAGCGCGGGCACCGGTGGCACCGGCGGGAACGGCGGAGCGGGGGGCACCGGCGCGGTCGGCGCCAACGGCGCCGCCAATACCGGCCTCGCGGGCAGCACCGGTGGTGTCGGCGGGCTCGGCGGGCAGGGCGGCCAGGGCGGTGCGCTCGCTGCCGGCGCCACCACGGGCGGCGGAAACGGCGGCGACGGCGGCGTCGGTGGTGGTGGCGGCACCGGCGGCACCGGCGGCAGCGGCAATGCGGGTGTCAACCTCGGGAAGGGCGGCAGCGGCGGCGACGGCGGTCAGGGTGGTCAGGCCGGCGCCGCGGGGCTCGCCGGCGGTACCGGCGGCACCACGGGCGGTGTGGGTACGGGCGGAGCCGGAGGCGGCGGCGGCACCGGCGGCGCCGGCGTCACCGGGGCGAGCGGCGCCGCCAACAGCGGAGCCGGCGGCGGAAACGGCGGGGCCGGCGGAAACGGCGGCAACGGCGGCAAGGGCGGCGCACCAGCGACCGGCTTCACGACCGGCGGCGGAAACGGCGGAAACGGCGGCGCGGCCGGCGGCGGCGGCGGGGGCGGCAACGGCGGCTCGGGCGTCAACGGGGGCGGAACCGGCGGAGCCGGCGGCGTCGGCGGCAACGGTGGCAACGGCGGGACCGGTGGGGAGGCCGGGAGCGCCGATGCCAGCGCCGGCGGCCTGGGCGCCGCCGGGAGCGGCGGGGCCGGCGGGTCAGGCGGCACCGGCGGGACGGGCGCGTCGGGGGTGAACCCCGGAGCCGTCAACCCACAGAACGGGCGGGCGACCGACGGGCAGGACAACTCGGCCAACGACAGCCACCCCGGCATCTCCGGCGGAAACGGCACCAACGCCGGCGGCTACGGACAGACCGGCGGCAACGGCGGCCAGGGCGGCTACGACGGCCGAACCGCAGGCATGGGTGACGCGTACGGCGGCAGCGGCGGAAGCGGCGGCAGCGGCGGGTACCAGGGCAACGGCGGTAACGGCGGTCAGGGTGGCACCGCGTCCCAAGACTCGTCAATTCCCCCGGAGACCGCCACCGGCGGCGTCGGCGGCAGAGGCGGTGACGGCGGGTACGGCGCAAACGGCGGAAACGGCGGCGCCGGCGGCTCGGTCTTCAGCGCCGGCCTCAGCGATATCTTCCCCGGCAACGGCGGCAATGGCGGCAGCGGCGGCGCCGGAGGCGGCAACGGCGGTAACGGCGGCAACAGCGGCTACGCCACGGCGGGCGCCAATTCCGGTGACCCCAGCTACGGCAGCACTGGCGGCACTGGCGGCAGCGGCGGCCAGGGGACCACTGGCGGTACCGGAGGTCTGGGCGGCGCAGGAGGCGCCGGCGGCAACGCCGGATACGGCTCCGGTGACGCGACCGGCGGCCTCGGCGGTGCCGGCGGGACCGGCGGGTCGGGTGGTGCCGGCGCGACCGGTGGCAGTGGTGGCGCCGGCGGTAATGGCAACGCCTTCAGCGGCGGCTATGGCGGCAACGGCGGTAGCGGGGGCAAGGGCGGCACCGGCGGTACCGGTGGAACGGGCGGCAACGGCGGCCAGGGCGGCTTGGGCGTGAACGGCACCTCTGCCGGCGCCGCCGACGGCGGTGCCGCCGGCGTGGGCGGTGGCGGCGGCTTCGGTGGTGGTGGCGGGGCCGGCGGGGCAGCCGGCGTCGGCTTCAACGCGGGAAGCTTCACCTTTGCGCATGACGGCGTGGCCGGTGGCGTCGGCGCCACTGGTGACACCGGTGGCTCCGGCGGTTCGGGGTCTGCGGGCGCCCACGGCTGAGCCACACCGGGGCGGCCGCGCTTCGCTGTGACCGCCGCCACACCGGCAGGTATCAGGCCTGCCTCGGCGCATTCGCTGTCGGCGAGTTTGCTGACGGTCGCTCGGCCGCGTCGGCCGCATGCCGACGCGCCAAAGTTGTCGGTGGCCACTGGTAGACAGTGCGACATGTCGTTGATACCGGATGTTGTGACCTGCGACACGCCGGACGACACGCGACACACGGCTTACGACCAGGGAATTTCAGAAATGTTATTCAGAACATCTTGTATCTCGACAACTTGTCACCCACTAGGTGTAGTGTTTGGCAGCACCGGCAGAACCCAGGAACACCACGTCAGCCAGGCTGGTGGACCTCCCGGAATCGGCTTGATCGTCTCGAACCAGGACATTCGGACTGACAGCCGTAGGACGGGAATTCGGGCGCTCGACGGGACGCTGAATACAGCACAGACGTACCAACCCCAGTAGTTGCCAGTTCGTGTCAAGCACTCCATCTTCCGCAAAGGAGCGGCATCGCCATGAGCATCACCGTCTACACCAAGCCCGCATGCGTGCAGTGCAGCGCCACCTACAAAGCGCTGGACAAGCAGGGCATCGCCTACGACACGGTCGACATCAGCCTGGACCCGGAGGCGCGGGACTACGTCATGGCGCTGGGCTACCTGCAGGCACCCGTCGTGGTTGCCGGCGACGACCACTGGTCGGGCTTTCGTCCGGACCGCATCAAGGCGCTCACCGCGGCGGTCCTGACCGCGTAATCGCGCGAGGATTCAGTAAGGAGGTTGCGGCGCCATGAATATAGAGGCCATCGCGGGACGCAACCTGGATCGGATGAGTGGCGACCCGCTGCGCCCGGCTGCGCCGCGCTTGCGATCGTCACTCGTCTACTTCTCGTCGGTGTCGGAGAACACCCACCGCTTCGTGCAGAAGCTGGGTGTTCCCGCCACGCGGATACCGCTGCACGGCCGCATCGAGGTCGACGAGCCGTACGTGCTGATACTGCCCACGTACGGCGGCGGGCGGGCCACCCCGAACATCAATGACGGGGGCTACGTCCCCAAGCAGGTCATCGCCTTTTTGAACAACGAGCACAACCGGTCGTTGATCCGCGGCGTCATCGCCGCGGGCAACAACAACTTCGGCACCGAATTCGCCTACGCGGGCAACGTGATCTCCGCCAAGTGTGGCGTGCCGTACCTCTACCGCTTCGAACTGATGGGTACTCCGGACGACGTGGACGCCGTTCGCGCAGGTCTCGCTAATTTTTGGGCTGAATTCTGGAAGGAACAGACGTGCCACCAACCGTCACTGCAGAGCCTGTAACCGTCCACGCTCCCGGCGGGCAGGACGAGACGGACTACCACGCGCTCAACGCGCGGCTGAACCTGTACGACGCGGACGGCAAGATCCAGTTCGAGAAGGACCGGCAAGCCGCCCACCAGTACTTCCTGCAGCACGTCAACCAGAACACCGTCTTCTTCCACAACCAGGACGAGAAGCTCGACTACCTGATCCAGAAGAACTACTACGAGCGTGAGGTCCTCGACCAGTACTCGCGCAACTTCGTCAAGACGCTGCTGGACCGCGCCTACGCCAAGAAGTTCCGGTTCCCGACGTTCCTCGGCGCGTTCAAGTACTACACCTCCTACACGCTGAAGACCTTCGACGGGAAGCGCTACCTGGAGCGCTTCGAGGACCGGGTCGTGATGGTGTCGCTGACGCTCGCCGCCGGTGACACCGCGCTGGCGGAGAAGCTGGTCGACGAGATCATCGAAGGCCGGTTCCAGCCGGCCACTCCGACGTTTCTGAATTCTGGGAAAAAGCAACGGGGAGAGCCAGTTTCGTGCTTTCTCCTGCGCATCGAGGACAACATGGAGTCCATCGGCCGCTCGATCAACTCCGCGCTGCAGCTGTCCAAGCGCGGTGGGGGAGTCGCGCTGCTGCTGAGCAACATTCGCGAGCACGGCGCGCCGATCAAGAACATCGAGAACCAGAGCTCCGGCGTCATCCCGATCATGAAGCTGCTCGAGGACTCGTTCTCTTACGCCAACCAGCTGGGCGCGCGTCAGGGCGCCGGGGCGGTCTACCTCAACGCCCACCACCCCGACATCTACCGCTTCCTGGACACCAAGCGGGAGAACGCCGACGAGAAGATCCGAATCAAGACGCTGAGCCTGGGCGTGGTGATCCCCGACATCACCTTCGAGTTGGCGAAGAAGAACGACGACATGTACCTGTTCTCGCCGTACGACGTCGAGCGGGTCTACGGCCTGCCGTTCGCCGACATCTCGGTGACCGAGAAGTACTACGAAATGGTCGACGACGCGCGCATCCGCAAGACCAAGATCAAGGCACGCGAGTTCTTCCAGACGCTGGCCGAGCTGCAGTTCGAGTCGGGCTACCCGTACATCATGTTCGAGGACACGGTGAACCGGGCCAACCCCATCGAGGGCAAGATCACCCACTCCAACCTGTGCTCGGAGATCCTGCAGGTATCCACACCGTCGCTGTTCAACGACGACCTGTCCTACGCCAAAGTGGGCAAGGACATCTCGTGCAACCTGGGATCGCTGAACATCGCCAAAACGATGGACTCGCCGGACTTCGCCCAGACCATCGAGGTGGCGATCCGCGCGCTGACCGCGGTGAGCGACCAGACCCACATCACGTCGGTGCCGTCGATCGAGCAGGGCAACAACGACTCGCACGCTATCGGGCTCGGGCAGATGAACCTGCACGGCTACCTGGCCCGTGAGGGTGTCTTCTATGGCTCCGAAGAAGGCATCGACTTCACCAACATCTACTTCTATGCGGTGCTGTATCACGCGCTGCGGGCGTCGAACCGCATCGCGATCGAGCGCGGCACGCACTTCAAGGGCTTCGAAAAGTCCAAGTACGCGTCGGGTGAGTTCTTCGACAAGTACACCGACCAGGTGTGGGAGCCGCAGACCGAGAAGGTGCGTCAGTTGTTCGCCGACGCGGACATCCGCATCCCGACGCAGGACGACTGGAAGCGGCTCAAGGAATCGGTGCAGCAGCACGGCATCTACAACCAGAACCTGCAAGCGGTGCCGCCGACGGGGTCGATCTCCTACATCAACCACTCGACGAGCTCGATCCACCCGATCGTGTCGAAGGTCGAGATCCGCAAGGAAGGCAAGATCGGCCGCGTCTACTACCCGGCGCCGTACATGACCAACGAGAACCTGGAGTACTACCAGGATGCCTACGAGATCGGCTACGAGAAGATCATCGACACCTACGCGGCGGCCACGCAGCACGTGGACCAGGGGCTGAGTCTGACGCTGTTCTTCAAGGACACCGCCACCACCCGCGACGTGAACAAGGCGCAGATCTACGCGTGGCGTAAGGGCATCAAGACGCTGTACTACATCCGGCTGCGGCAGATGGCGCTCGAAGGCACCGAGGTCGAGGGCTGCGTGTCCTGCATGCTCTGACGAGAGGGATCAAACCGCCTACGCGGCGGTCGAGTCCATCCAGAAGATCTGCCAGGAGTGGCCGTCGGGGTCGTCGTAGCTGCGGCCGTACATGAAGCCGTGGTCCTCGGTGTCCCCGGCCGTGCCACCGACAGCGATGGCGCGGTCCACCAACACATCGACGTCGTCTCGACTGTCGACGCTCAGGCAGACGACGCATTCCTTCACCTTCGAGGCGTCCGCGGTGTCGACGGGGTGGAAAGAGTCGAAGAAATCCGTCTGCGTCAGCATGGCGAACTGGTTCTCGCCGAGCCGCACTGCGAGGGCTTTTTCGTCGCAGAACTCCTCGTTGAAGGTGTAGCCGAGGTCGGTGAAGAACGTCCGCGTTCGCTCGATGTCGGCGACGGGCAGGTTCACGAAGATGGTGGTGTGCAACTCTGGCTCCTGTGATCCGCGGCGCCCATCATGGGCCGCCGTCACAGGGTTGGACCGGGCGCGTCGCCGGAAGTCATCGTGGCGAATCCGCGCCGCCGACTGCGGCTGGCCGCACATTCGCCACCCAACGTGCGGCTGGCCGCACGCTCGGCGCAGGGGAAGCCGAAGGATCAGCCCAGCAGCGACATGTTGAAGATGCCGACGATGCCCGTGCCGGAGTTGAACAGGCCGCGGTTGTTGGTCCCGGAGTTCCCGAAGCCGATGTTGCCGGTGCCCGAGTTGAAGAGCCCGATATTGCCGGTGCCGGTGTTCAGCTTGCCGATGCCGAACTGGCTGTTGCCCGACAGCCCGATGCCGATGTTCGAGTTGCCCGAGTTTCCGATGCCGAAGTTCGACGAACCCGTGTTCCCGAAGCCGAAGTTGGCGTTGCCGTTATTGCCGAAGCCGGTGTTGCCCAGGCCGGTATTGCCCAGTCCGAGGTTCCCGTTGTTGCCCGGCAGCGGGATCGCCAGGCCGGCCACCGCTTTGCTTGCCGCGCTGAGCGGCCCTCGCCACGGCGACAGCGCGGCGGCCGCCGTCGACGCCTCGGTGTGATAGCCGAACAGCGCGCCCACGTCCTGGGCCCACATCCGCTCGTAGTTGCACTCGGTCTCGGCGATCGCGGGGGCGTTCTGCCCGAACAGGTTCGACAGCACCAGCGACACCAGCCGGTTGCGGTTGCCGGCGACCGCGGCCGGGTGCACGGTGCCCATCAGCGCCGTCTCGAACGCGCCGGCCACCGCGCGGGCCTGACCGGCCGCTCCCCGGGCCTGCGTTGCGACGGCGCTCAGCCAGCCCGCATAGGGCGCGGCGGCGGCCGCCATCGCCGTCGAGGCCGGGCCCTGCCACGCGGCCGTCGTCAACCCCGAGGTCACCGAACCGAACGATGCCGCCGCCTCCGCCAGCTCCGAAGCCAGCCCCTCCCAGGCCGTCGCCGCCTCGAGCATCGGTCCCGATCCGGCGCCGGAGTACATCAGCAAAGAATTGATCTCCGGCGGCAACACCGAAAAATTGCCCAACATCGCAAACAGTCCTTCCTGATCCACCCCGGTTAGTGCGGGATATTAGGGCCATTGCGGCGCTGGCTCGGGCGGTTCGGGCAGAATACGCGGGTTCACAGACGCAAATCGCCCCAGAATGCCTGGTCGGCCTGCTCGGCGACGCCCGCGCGGTAAGGTGCTTGACGTGGTGAGAATTCCGCGACCTCCGCATCCCAGCGTGAAGCCTGGGCGCAAGGTCGACGCGCGCAGCGAACGCTGGCGCGAACACCGCAAGAAGGTGCGCGGCGAGATCGTCGAAGCGGCGTTCCGTGCGATCGAACGCCAGGGCCCCGAAGTGAGTGTGCGCGAGATCGCCGAAGAGGCCGGCACCGCCAAACCCAAGATCTACCGCCACTTCCACGACAAGTCCGACCTGTTCGAGGCGATCGGGGAGCGCCTGCGCGACATGCTGTGGGCGGCGATCTTCCCGAACATCGACCTGGCCCGCGACTCGGCCCGCGAGGTCATCCGGCGCAGCGTCGAGGAGTACACCAACCTGGTCGACAAGCACCCCAACGTGCTGCGGGTCTTCATTCAGGGCCGGTTCATGGCCCAGTCCGAGGCGGCGGTGCGCACCCTCAACGAGGGCCGCGAGATCACCCTGGCCATCGCCGAGCTGTTCAACAACGAGCTGCGCGAGATGGACCTCAGCCGCGAGGCGTTGGAGCTGGCCGCGTTTGCCGCGTTCGGGTCGGCGGCGTCGGCGACGGAGTGGTGGCTGGGCCCCGAACCGGAGAGTCCGCGGCGCATCCCGGCCGATCAGTTCGTCGCGCACCTGACGACGATCATGATGGGCGTCATCGTCGGCACGGCCGAGACGCTCGGCATCACGATGGACCCTGAACAGCCGATCCACAGCGTGGTACCGGCCAACCCCGTCGTGAGTTAGGGACTTTCGTCCCGTTGACATCGCTGCGGGTGTCGATGACACTCGTTCTATCCGATACCCTCGGTACTGGGTATTTGCCAGGCCAGGCGAACGCCGGCCTAGATAGGAAGATCGACCAATGACGGACACCGCGACCGCCGCGACTGGCACCGAGGCGACCATCAACCCGGCGCCCGAGCCGGTGCACACCCGCGCCCTGATCATCGGGACCGGATTCTCCGGTTTGGGTATGGCCATCGCGCTGCAGAGGCAGGGCGTGGACTTCGTCATTCTGGAGAAGGCCGACGACGTCGGCGGCACCTGGCGGGACAACAGCTACCCGGGCTGCGCGTGCGACATCCCGTCGCACCTGTACTCCTACTCGTTCGAGCCCAAGCCGGACTGGAAGAACCCGTTCTCCTACCAGCCGGAGATCTGGGACTACCTCAAGGGCATCACCGAGAAGTACGGGCTGCGCCGCCACATCGAGTTCAACTCGCTGGTCGACCGGGGACACTGGGACGACGACGAGTACCGCTGGCACGTGTTCACCACCGACGGTCGCGAGTACGTCGCCCAGTTCCTGGTCTCTGGTGCGGGCGCGCTGCATGTGCCGTCGTTCCCCGAGATCGAGGGCCGCGACGAATTTGCCGGTCCCGCTTTCCATTCCGCGGAGTGGGACCACAGCGTCGACGTGACGGGCAAGCGGGTGGCGATCATCGGGACCGGCGCCAGCGCCATCCAGATCGTGCCCGAGATCGTCGGGCAGGTCGCCGAGCTGCAGCTCTATCAGCGCACCCCGCCGTGGGTGGTGCCGCGTTCCAACCCGGACATCCCGGTGGCGCTGCGCCGGGCCATGGCCAACGTGCCCGGCTTGCGGTCGCTGACGCGGCTGGGCATCTACTGGGCCCAGGAGGCGCTGGCCATCGGCATGACCAAGCGGCCGAACGCGCTGAAATTCATCGAGGCGTACTGCAAATACAACATCCGGCGCTCGGTGAAGGACCGCGAGCTGCGCCGCAAGCTGACCCCGAAGTACCGCATCGGCTGCAAGCGGATCCTGAACTCGTCCACCTACTACCGCGCGGTGGCGGACCCCAAGACGCGGCTGATCACCGACGGCATCACCCGGATCACGCGCGACGGGATCGTCACGGCGGACGGAACCGAGCACAAGGTCGACGTGATCGTCTACGCCACCGGCTTCCATGTCACCGACTCCTACACCTACGTCCAGATCAAGGGCAGCCACGGCGAGGACCTGGTGGACCGCTGGAACCGGGAGGGCATCGGTGCGCACCGCGGGATCACCGTCGCCGGCATGCCGAACCTGTTCTTCCTGCTGGGACCCAACACCGGGTTGGGCCACAACTCCGTGGTGTTCATGATCGAATCGCAGATCCACTACGTCGCAGACGCGATCGCCAAGTGCGACAAGCTGGGCGCGCAGGCGCTGGCCCCGACGCGCGCGGCGCAGGACCGGTTCAACGACGAGCTGCAGGAGAAGCTGAGCCACTCGGTGTGGAACAGCGGCGGCTGCGCCAGCTGGTACCTCGACGAGCACGGCAAGAACACCGTGCTGTGGGGCGGTTACACCTGGCAGTACTGGCTTGCGACGCGCGATGTCAAGCCCGCGGAGTACCAGTTCTTCGGGGTGGGCAAGGGCGCCAAGCCCCGCCGACGCAGGCTGCTCGCCAGTTAGCGCTCGGCGTTAGCGCTGGGCCAATTTGACGACGCGGTGGTGGTCGACGACGTAGACGCTGCCGACCCGGTCCACCGTGATGCCCCGCAGATAGCTCAGGCCGGTGAACGGCAGCACGGTCTGGCTGCGAGCTCCGGGCGCCAGCTTGACCACGCGCTTGTTGCCGTTGTCGGTGACGTACACGGCCCCGCTGCCGTCGACCGCAACATCCCGAGGACTGCTCAGCCCGCTGAACGGCAGCAGCGTCTGCTTGCCGGTGCCGGCGGCGAGCTTGATGACGAGGTTGTTTCCGCTGTCGGTGATGTACACCGACCCGGCGCCGTCGACGGCGACCCCGTTGGGCTGGTTGAGGCCGGTGAATGGCACCACCGTCTGCTCGCCGGAGCCGGCGGGCAGCTCGAGCACCCGGGCGTTGCCGAAGTCGCTGACGTACACCGCGCCGGTGCCGTCGACCGCCACACCACCGGGGCTGTTGAAGCCGCTGAACGGCAGCTGCGTCTGCTCGCCGGAGCCGGCCAGCTTGATCACGAACCCGCGGCCCTCGCTGACGTAGACGGCTCCGCTGCCGTCGACCGCCACGCCGTTGGAGTACTCCAGGCCGGTGAACGGTACCTGCGTCTGCGTGCTGGACCCGGCGGCCATCTTGAGGACCCGGTTGTCGCCGCTGTCGGTGACGTAGACCGCGCCGGTGTGGTCGACGGCGACGTCCTGCGGTTCACGGAGGCCGGTGAAAGGCACGTCGCTCACCGGGCTCGGTGGGTGGTGACGGTTGATGACGACGACGGCAGCGACGGCAGCGACGGCAGCGACCACGATCGCGGCGACCGCGGCCAGTATCGCGGTGCGGCGGCGGGGGGCAGGGGCCGAGGGCTCGGGGTTCGCCAAAGCCCGTGCCAGTCCACGCAACTGCGGATGTTCCGGCAGCGGCGGTGTCTCGGTCATGGCCCAACTGTAGGGGCATGTTGCGCAAGGGCGGGCGGTTTGATCCGCGCGACACGGGTATGCGGACCCAGGTGGTCCTGCACCCGGAGAAGGGATAGCGATGACGAACGAGACGATAACCCTCGACGACGCCCGCCGGGTCATCGCCGGCGCCGAGAAGCGCGCCGCCGAGATCGGGCAGCCGCAGAACATCGCCGTGGTCGACGACGGCGGAAACCTGGTGGCCCATGCGCGCATGGACGGCGCGTGGATCGGCAGCATCGACATCAGCATCAACAAGGCCTGGACGGCCCGCGCGTTCGACATGGAGACCAAGGCGCTCAAGGACGACAGTCAGTCCGGGGGAGACCTTTTCGGCATCCACGCCAGCAACGGCGGGCGGGTGATGATCTTCGCCGGCGGAATCCCGCTGACCCGGGACGGCCGCGTCGTCGGTGCGGTGGGTGTGAGCGGCGGCGACGCCGACCAGGACCAGACCGTGGCCGAGGCCGGCGCCGCCGCGCTTTGAGCGCGCGAATGCGGTTCAGCCGGTGCGGCACGGGCGCATCGGCGGGCCGGGGGCATCGAAAGTGAATACACTGCGAAACAACCCGCGATTTTTCGCAGTGAGTCACGATCGGCAGCGGGCCCGCACGACACGCAAAACACAACGTCTTGTGTTGCCCCGGCTTGTCAGACCCCAGGGGTAGTGTTTGAAGTCCAAGCGCGACAACCAGTCCAGCAGCCAAATCGAGCAGGTGAAGTGGGGTTTCGGTGACCGAAAACATGAAGCTGATCGACCGTGTCTCGGCGATCAACTGGAACCGGCTGCAAGACGAGAAGGATGCCGAGGTCTGGGATCGGCTGACCGGAAACTTCTGGCTGCCCGAGAAGGTGCCGGTGTCCAACGACATCCCGTCGTGGGGCACGCTCAACGCCAGCGAGAAGCAGCTGACCATGCGCGTCTTCACGGGCCTGACGATGCTGGACACCATTCAGGGCACCGTGGGCGCGGTCAGCCTGATCCCCGACGCGCTCACCCCGCATGAGGAAGCCGTCTACACCAACATCGCGTTCATGGAGTCGGTGCACGCCAAGAGCTACAGCCAGATCTTCTCCACCCTGTGCTCGACCGCCGAGATCGACGACGCGTTCCGCTGGTCGGAGGAGAACCCCAACCTGCAGCGCAAGGCCGAGATCGTGCTCAAGTACTACCGCGGCGACGAGCCGCTGAAGCGCAAGGTCGCCTCCACGCTGCTGGAAAGCTTCCTCTTCTACTCCGGCTTCTACCTGCCCATGTACTGGTCTAGCCGGGCCAAGCTGACCAACACAGCCGACATGATCCGGCTGATCATCCGCGACGAGGCCGTGCACGGCTACTACATCGGCTACAAGTTCCAGCGCGGGCTGCAGCTGGTCGACGAGGCCAAGCGCGCCGAGCTCAAGGACTACACCTACGAGCTGCTGTTCGACCTGTACGACAACGAGGTCGAATACACGCAGGACCTCTACGACGAGGTCGGGCTGACCGAGGACGTCAAGAAGTTCCTGCGCTACAACGCGAACAAGGCGCTGATGAACCTTGGGTACGAGGCCCTGTTCCCGCGCGACGAGACCGACGTCAACCCCGCGATCCTGTCCGCGCTGTCACCCAACGCCGACGAGAACCACGACTTCTTCTCCGGGTCCGGGTCGAGCTACGTCATCGGCAAGGCCGTCGTCACCGAGGACGAGGACTGGGACTTCTAACGCCCTGGCAGGTTGCTGCGAACCACGTCGGCCACCTCGTGTTCGGTCAGCTCACCCATGGCTTTACGAATTAGGAGGCCCCGTGTGAGACAACGGCGCCGGCGACGATGAGCTGGCCCATGCAACACACGAGTGGCACGACGAAGGCCAGTCCTGGACGCTTCCGCCTGAGGAGGATCGTCAGGACGATGTCGAGGATGATCAGGACGCCACTACCAACCGCGCTGGTCAACACAGCTTCGTGCAGGTGCGCACCTCGATCGCAGTGCAAATTGTGGTATTTGCACTGATCGTGTGGATCGTCCAGGCTGACGAATACGACGGCCAGAGTCAGCAGCGCCGTTGCGGCCACCATGACGAAATGTAGAACGGCAAGCGCAATCGTTGCGGCGTTACCGCCCGTATGTCTGGCGGGTGGGGGCCACAAAGGCATCCCAGGCGGAGGCGGTTGCCAAGGGCCTGACGTTGGCGGCGTGGGGGGCCAGGGCCCGTGCGGCGGGGGTGGGTGAGACATGGCGCATCACCCTCCTTTGCCCGGTGGTGAACCTTGCCGCAGCCTATTAGGCAATCATGTCCTAGAGAAGCCCGTTGCCCTCGTCGAGTCGCACCCGGGCCCCCCTTGCCTGGCGGTTGGCTGGGATATCGCGAGGCGACTGCGCAGGTCAGAGTCGATCACTAGCCATCCTCACCGTGACGCGGCTAGCTGCCCGTGGACGAGATGAAGTTCGGTCGCTACCGGCTGATCGACCTGGTCGGCGAGGGCGGCCTGGGCAAGGTGTATCGGGCTCATGACGACAAGATGCGGCGCGATGTGGCCATCAAGCTGCTCCCGGCAGAGCTGGCCACCGAGCCGGGGTATCGAGAACGGTTTCAGCGCGAGGCATATACAGCCGCGCGGTTGACGGAGCCGCACATCATCCCGGTCTACGAGGCCGATGAAGCCGGCAACCAGTCCGCCCCCGCGGCGATCATCGCGCATCAGATCGCCGCCAAAGTGCCCACGGCGTAGGGACATTCACTGGTATTCGCGACAGTAGAACAACACTGATGCCTTGATGAAATCCCAGATCCCGATGTCGGTCATCGCCGGGTTCTGGGCCTTCGCCTCCGCGAAGATCTGCGACCGCGTCTTGCCCGCGGAGAGCTCCGCGCAGACGTAGTGCGCGCCCCGCACCGCCTGTTGCGGGTCGTAGACGACGATCTGCCGCGCCCGCAGCGTGGCCAGAAATAGGTCGTCCGTCGAGGGCGTCGGCACCGACGCCGACGACGGTTGAACCGTCACCGTGCGCGTGACCGGCGGCGCGGGTTCGGCAGTGACCGTCACCGTCGACGTCTGCACCGGCGGCGCAACGACGCTGGGGGAGGGCGCCGCCGCCGCGGGGACGGTGGCCGCTCGCGGCGGCTGCTCCGAGCGCGCCAACCACCCGCCGACGCCCACCGCGGCGAGCAGGATGAGTGCTCCCGCAACCAGTACCGCGGCCGCGGCGTACGCCGGCGCCCAGGACCGCTGCGGGCCTGCGGCCCAAGGTAATTCGTCCGACCAGGCTGCCGCGGCCGCCATCGTCGGCGCGCATCCCGTCGGCTCGTCGTCGCTCTCCATCGACCAGGCGGCGTGGGTGTCGGTGTGGGTGTCGTTCATGGTTCGCTCGCTTTGTTGTGTGCTTCTTCATGGCGAGTATCTGCCCGGGCACCGACATGTTTGGTGGGCGTGAGCGCACGCCAGTTTCGCCGATGAATATCGGCCAATCCCGGCTCGCAAGCGGGCGTAGTCGGTTAAGTTTGCCCGCGACGTGAGAAGGGACGCCGGCATGAGCACCGCACCCGACGCGCAGGAGCCCCCCCGCAGGCTGCGCGTCCTGTTCATCGCGGAAGCGGTGACGCTGGCCCACGTCGTGCGCCCGTTCGTGCTGGCCAAATCGCTGGACCCGAGCCGCTACGAGGTGCACTTTGCCTGCGACCCCCGGTTCAACAAGCTGCTCGGCCCCATCCCGTTCCAGCACCATCCGATCCACAGCATTCCCAGCGAGGAGTTCCTCGGCAGGATGTCCGGGCCGCGGCTTTTCTTCTTCTTCAGCAGACGCGCGTTGCGCCGATACATCGACGAGGACCGGCAGATGCTGGCCCAAGTCGCGCCCGACGTCGTCGTCGGCGACCTGCGCATCTCGCTGTCCGCCAGCGCCCGACTGGCCGGTGTTCCCTACGTGGCTGTCGCCAACGCCTACTGGAGCCCGTACGCGCGTCGCCGCTTTCCGCTGCCGGAAGTGCTGTGGAACAAGATCTTTGGCGTCCGCTTCGTGCGTTTCATGTTCCGCTTCGAGCGCCCGTTGCTGTTCGCGATGCAGTGCCTCCCGCTGAACTGGCTGCGCTGGCGGCGCGGATTGCCCATTCTGGGCTGGGACCTCTGCCGCATCTTCACCGACGGCGACTACACGTTGTATGCCGACGTGCCGGAGTTGATGCCGACGTACGACCGACCGGCCAACCATCAGTATCTCGGCCCGGTGCTGTGGTCGCCGGCGGTGGAGTTGCCCGACTGGTGGGACTCGTTGCCGACTGACCGGCCGATCGTCTACGCGACCCTGGGCACCTCCGGCGGGCGCAACCTGTTGCAGCTGGTGCTCGACGCGCTGGCCGACCAGCCGGTGACCGTGATCGCGGCCACCGCGGACCGCAGCGACCTGACGAACATTCCCGCCAACGCCTTTGTCGCCGACTACCTGCCGGGCGAGGCCGCCGCGGCCCGCTCCGCCGTCGTCGTCTGCAACGGCGGCAGCCTGTCGACGCAACAGGCGTTCGTCGCCGGAGTGCCGGTGGTCGGCGTCGCCTCGAACCTGGATCAGCACCTGAACATGGAGGCCATCGAGCGGGCCGGCGCCGGCATCCTGCTGCGCACGGACTGGCTCAACAACCGCCGGGTGACGGACGCCGTCATGCGGGCGATCAACCAGCCCGACTACCGTCGGGCCGCGCAGCGACTCGCCGAAGCCTACGCACGCGACTTCGCGGGACTTGCCCAGCACCTGGAGAGTGGGCTGGGCCTCGTCGCCGGAAGCGCGCCGTCGCCGACAGGCCTGATCGCCTAAGGCGGACGCTGCGGCGGCTGCACCCAGTTCTCCAAGACTTTGCGACCGATCAATTGGCAACGGTGTGTGCCCGCCAATTGCTTTGCGGCGGAAGTGAATTCCTGGTTGCTGAACACGACGCTTCTGGTGCAGCCGTGGTGCCGAGCGCCGGCGACCACCTGCTGGACGGCCGCGACGCCGACGGGTTTGCCGTAGCGCTTGCACTGGATCGCCACACACTGGCCGTCCTTTTCGGCGATCAGGTCGACGCCGTAATCACCCACTGGCGGAGTGAACTTGACCTGCCAGCCCGCCCGTCCGAGGCGGCCCGCGACGTAGCCCTCAAACTCGACACCGTCCATGGCGTCGATCGCCATCATGCTGTCGTCGAACCGTCCGCCGCGCGGCCACCGCCGCCTGGTCGCCCATCCCACGAGGACCTCGAACAGCAAGAGCAGGTAGAACGCCATGAAGCCGGCCCCGACGCTGTGCCTGACGATGCCGACGACCACCGCACAGACGAGCGGCAGGACGATGAGCGCGACCAGGAGCACGAGCCGATGATAGGGACGAGGTCTGACAAGTCGAGGCGTTGAACTCCACATGAATAGTGGGGTCGGTGTGACGCCGCGGATAGCGCGGGTGATCGCCGAGCCACGACACTGTGGGGGTGACGAAAGACCGTTCTGATTGCAATCACCCGCACTTCCTGCGGTCGGTGATCCGCTGGTTGCAGGCCGGCTACCCCGAGGGTGTGCCCGGGCCCGATCGGGTGCCCCTGCTGGCGCTGCTCCGCAGCACGCCGCTGAGCAGCGATCAGCTCAAGGAAGTGGTCAAGAACCTCACCGCCAGCGACTCGCCCGCGGTTACCGACGGCGTGATCGACGGCAACGAGATCGCCGAGTCCATCGCCGAGCTGACCCACCGCGACCCCGGCCCGGAGAACGTGCGACGGGTCGCCGCCACGCTGGCCGCCGCCGGGTGGCCGTTGGCCGGTATCGACGTGAGCGAGGTGATTCCCGGTGACGAAGACGGCGAGGCCGCCGAAGAAGTCGCCTGGCAGTCGCGGGTTACCTCACAGGCTTGAGATGTCGATCACGAACCGGTAGCGCACGTCGCTGGCCAGCACCCGCTCGTAGGCCTCGTTGACGTAGTCGGCTTCGATGACCTCGATTTCGGGTGTGACGTCATGTTCGGCGCAGAAATCCAGCATCTCCTGGGTTTCGGGAATGCCGCCGATGTTGGATCCGGACAGGCTGCGCCGCGCGAGCGCCAGCCCGAACGCCGGCACCTCCATCGGGTGCTCAGGAATGCCCAGTTCGACCATGGTGCCGTCGACGTCGAGCAGGTTCAGGTACTGGCCCAGATCCAGGTTGGCCGAGACGGTGTTCAGGATGAGGTCGTAGCTGCTGCGCAGCTTCTTGAAGGTGCTCGGGTCGGAGGTCGCGTAGTAGTTGCTCGCGCCCAGGCGAAGCCCGTCTTCCATCTTCTTCAGCGACTGCGACAGCACGCTGACCTCGGCGCCCATCGCCGCGCCCAGCTTGACGCCCATGTGGCCCAGGCCGCCGAGGCCGATGATGCCCAGCCGCGTGCCCTCGCCGGCCTTCCAGTGCCGCAGCGGAGAGAACAGTGTGATGCCCGCGCACAGTAGGGGAGCGGCCTTGTCCAGCGGCAGCGCGTCGGGGATGTGCAGGACGAAGTGCTCGTTCACGACGACCGCCTGGCTGTACCCGCCCTGGGTCGGGGTGCCGTCCTTGTCGATGGAGTTGTAGGTGAACGTCGCGCCGTTCTTGCAGTACTGCTGCAGCCCGGCCGCACAGCTGGTGCAGTGGCCGCACGAGTTGACCATGCAGCCGACGCCGACGTGGTCGCCCACCTTGTGCTTGGTGACCTCGGAGCCGACGGCGCTCACCACGCCGGCGATCTCGTGGCCCGGTACGACGGGGTAGTTGGGGACACCCCACTCGGCCTTGACGGTGTGGATGTCGGAGTGGCAGATGCCGGCGAACTTGATGTCGATCGCGACGTCGTGCGGGCCGGGGTCGCGGCGCTCGATGGTGGTCTTGGTCAGGGGCGCGGTCGCCGAGGTGGCGGCATAGGCATTAACAGTGCTCATCTTGTGATTCCTCTTCGATCTCGACAGTCTTCGAAAAGTTTAGTTAGGTTAAAGTTATTTTTCCAGCCGGGCGCGTCGGAAGTGACGTAACCATCAGCTTATGGCGAACGGAGCCCGGTCATTTCAGACTGTCGGCCAGTGCCGAAAGAGTTTGCGCCGCAGAATATTTAGGCTCCCACCCGAGCTGGCTCCTGGCCTTGGTGGTGTCCATCACCACCGCGGCCCGCGCAGCGTGCAGCCACTCCAGCGCCGACGGGACGAAGGGCAGCCGGGAGATCACCTCCGAAGTGACCACCGCCGCGGCGCGCGGCACCTTCACCGGCCTGCCTCCCAGTGCTGCGGCCAGCTCAGAGATCGACAGCACGCCGTCGCCGGCGATGTTGTATGTGCCCGCCGGCGCCGACGTGGTGGCCGCCAACGCGATCGCGGCCGCGACGTCGTCGTGGTGGATCAGTTGTAATGGTGTCCCCGGGTCCGGGAACGGCGGTTTGACGATTTGCGCGATTCGGCGGACCGGCGGGGGAAGCTGATTCCACGGCATCGCGTCGGCCAGGGCCGGGGCTTTGGGTCCGGCGACAATGCAGGGGCGCAGCACGAAGACCTCGAGCGAGGAGCCCGCGGTGATCTCGGCCAGCGCCGCCTCACACGCGGCCTTCTGCTCGGAGTAATAGTGCTCGGGGGACCCGCGCGCCGGAACATCCTCGGTGATCGGACTCGGATTGTCCGAGTGATAGCCGTAGGCGGCAACCGACGATGTGTACACCAGCCGTCGCGGACGGCCGGCGGCCAGGGTCGCGTCGACGCACGCCTGGAAGACATTGCGGGTGCCCTCCAGATTGACCCGTGCGCTTTCCTCTCGCGAGCCCATGATGATGAAGGCCAGGTGCACGACCACGTCGGCATCGCCGACCAGCGCGTCGACGGCCTCGCGATCAAGGATGTCGCCCTGCCGGTAAACCGTCTTTGACCAGCCCTGTTCCGCCGGATCAAACGGTCGTCGCGCCATGCCGACGATGTGCGTCACGTCGGGATGAGCCTCGAGTGCCTCGATTGCCGAAATGCCAATCTCACCTGTGGGCCCGGTGACGGCGATGCGCAACGACATGAATCGTGCAGTTCCCGGCCTGTGGCGCGCGAAACACCTGGGTCGGTGCGTTCACGCGGAGCTCGCCCGCTTGGCCCGGAACAACTCTCGCGCCCGGGGGGCGTGCACCGGCTGATGACGAGTCTTGACGACTATCCATGTCCGGCCGCGCGAGCCCGTAACCTATGGAACACGTATGCGGCCGGTGTGGGGAGTTGATGCAGTGGAAGCGGAGTTCGGTCCCTACCGGCTGCTGGAATCCCTAGGGCAGGGCGGGATGGGTCAGGTGTTCCGGGCCTACGACACCGTCCACGATCGGGAAGTGGCGCTCAAGGTGCTGGCGCCCCACGTCGCGCAGGACCCGTCGTTCGAGCAGCGATTCCGGCGTGAGGCGCATATTGCGGCGCGCATGAGCGAGCCGCACGTCGTGCCGATCCACAGCTACGGCGAGATCGACGGCAAGTTGTACGTGGACATGCGGCTGATCGCCGGACGTGACTTGGCATCGGTGCTGGCGGAGTCGGGACCGATGGCGCCCGCCCGGGCCGTCGGGATTATCGAGCAGGTCGCCGACGCGCTGGACGCGGCGCACGCCATAAACCTGGTGCACCGCGACATCAAGCCGTCGAACATCCTGCTGGGACGACGGGATTTCGTGTACCTCATCGACTTCGGGATCGCGCAGGACGTCAATGCCACTCGGATCACCCGCACGGGGATGGCGATCGGGACGTTCGCCTACATGGCGCCGGAGCGGATCGACACCGGGCAGGGCGGGCCGTCGTCGGACATCTATTCGCTGGCCTGTGTGCTGTATGAATGCCTGACCGGCGCGTTGCCCTTCCCCGGCGACAGCCTGCAGCAGCAGATCGTCGGGCACTTATCCAAGCCGCCGCCGCGTCCGTCGCTGGCCGTGGCGGGTGTGCCGTTGACTTTCGACGCTGTTATCGGCAAAGGGCTGGCCAAGGGGCCGCGCGAGCGGTACCCCACGGTGCTGGCCTTGGCGGAAGGGGCGCGGGCGGCCCTGGATCATCAACCCCGTCCGACCGTGCAACGGCTGGGGCCGACGCAGGTCGCGCCGACGCAGGTGGCGGCGACGCAGCAGGCCGTGCCGGCATTCGTCGGGCAGGCGCCTGCGAATCCGGCCGCAATGCAGTTCCGCGACCAGCAATTACCGCGGCCGACGAATTTTATTGCGCCAGGAATTCTTGTCATCATTTTTGTGGTGCTCAGCATACTTTACGCAATGTCTTTTGGGGTGGTGTAATTGTTGATCCCGATTTTCCCTGCGCTGTCGTGGGTCATCTTCGCGACCGCGTTCGGCATTCTCGCCAAGCGCTGCTGGGGCAGTGTGCGGCCGGTGGCGATCACAGCTTTGCTGGCGTGCGTAGCCACACTGCTAGGTGGAGCAGCGGTATTGCTGGCTCCGAGCCTCATGGTGGCGCGGGTGGTGCTGGCCCCCACGTTTCTGGCGCTCATCGCGTTCGGAATTGCCGCACGCCGGCCGTTCGGATGGTGGTGGTCAGTTCCGGCAGTTGCTGCGGGATTACTCTTTTCTTTAGGAGTTCTTCTGCCATTTGGGGCATTTTCTTATGCATACGCAATGCGGTACCACACCTATTCGAGATTCCACCTTCTCGGATGCCTTTGGCTGATCCCACTCTTAATCCTCGGGATTGCCATGTGCCGGACGCGAATGGACGCCGGCATTCGCGTGTCCCCGCGACGTTGAGCAAGGCTTTCGCGATTGCACTAGCGCCGGTGCTACCGGCCCGTTGATTCTGCGCTGAGCGCGCATGCTTCTCGAGCTTTTGCGCAGTGGACGCAGAGTCGGCGATGCGGCAGCGCGGCCAGGCCGCGCGAGCTCGTTGATTCTGCGTTGAGCGCGCATGCTTCTCGAGCTTTTGCGCAGTGGACGCAGAGTCAGCGATGCGGCAGCGCGGCCAGGCACCGCGAGCTCGTTGATTCTGCGCTGAGCGCGCATGCTTCTCGAACTTTTGCGCAGTGGACGCAGAGTCGGCGATGCGGCAGCGCGGCCAGGCCGCGCGAGCCCGTTGATTCTGCGCTGACCGCGCATGCTTCTCGA
>NZ_JCALCE010000100.1:0-292 GCF_059812195.1 Mycobacterium sp. NGS68
TCCAAGAACCGTCCGTCGAAGAAACGCTTACCTGATCGGCCTTAGCTAGTGGGTCCTGTTAGATGTCGAAATGATCGTAGGGGTAATGGCGCAGTTCGGCGCGCGGTGCCCGCCCGGCGGCTTTCACGGACGGCCTCGCCGGCGTCTATTGCAGTTCGCTTGATCCTAGGGGACGAAACGTTGTCCTGTTCGACTTGAACGCGGCAGGCGTGCGTCAGCGATCCGACGACCAAAGTAATCACATCGCTTACCGCAACGTGGACATCAGACACCAATTGACGCGGTTCACCCG
>NZ_JCALCE010000101.1:0-292 GCF_059812195.1 Mycobacterium sp. NGS68
CCGGTTCCGGCGTTGCCGCCGGTGCCGCCGGTGCCGCCTTGTCCGCCTTGGCCACCCGGGGTGTCGACGGTGGCGCTGTTGTCGGTGCCGTCGCTGCCCTGGTCGCCGACGCCGCCGAGGCCGCCGTTGCCGCCGTGGCCGCCTGCGCCTTGGTGGCCGCCGGTTCCGGTGCCGGGCGCGCCGCCGTTTCCGCCTTGGCCGCCGGCACCACCGGTGGCGCCTTGGTTTGCCACGGGCGTGCCGTCTGGGGCGATGGAGAACCCTTGGCTGGCGGCGCCGCCGGTGCCGCCGG
>NZ_JCALCE010000102.1:0-265 GCF_059812195.1 Mycobacterium sp. NGS68
CGCCATCTGCGCCAGGCTCATCATCGGCGAGATAGCCATGCTCGCCGGCATCGCCGCCATCTGCGCCACCTGCGACAACGACGACAACGGCACCTGCGCCACCAACGACTGCACCGACGACACCAACGTCGGCGCCGCCGCCACCACCGCCTGAGCCTGCGTCGCCAACTGCGCCCCGATCACCCCCGCCTGCGCCGCCAACCCCGCACCCGCCGACGACACCGCCTGCCCAATCTGCCCACCAACCTGCGACGCCCACGCCCCC
>NZ_JCALCE010000103.1:0-228 GCF_059812195.1 Mycobacterium sp. NGS68
GGTGGTTCGTCGCTGTCGTCGGCATCATCGGACCAGGCCAGCTCGGGCGCGGCCGCCGTCGGCGAATCGATGAACTCGGTCTGACTGCCGATGTCCGCAGCGCTGTCTTGCGTGGCGGTCTGTTCCTCGGGACTGACGCTTTCGCCCCCCATGTCACGAAACGTAATTGGGGTGCGGTCCCGACGGAGCGGGTGGGGAATTACGTGACGGCGGGGTGGGGAATTACGT
>NZ_JCALCE010000104.1:0-225 GCF_059812195.1 Mycobacterium sp. NGS68
CCTGTTGGGTGTGGTGGGTAATCGCGCGGTGTTGGGGCGGCCGTCGGTGGGGGCGACGGTGCCGGGGTTGTTCGCGGCGCAGGTGGTGCGGACGCCGTCGGCGGTGGCGCTTGCCTGTGGGGCCGATGCGTGGACGTATCGGGAGCTCGAGGAGTCCGCGAACCGGGTGGCGCATTTGTTGGTGTCGCGGGGTGCGGGGCCGGGTCGGGTGGTGGCGGTGCGGTT
>NZ_JCALCE010000105.1:0-215 GCF_059812195.1 Mycobacterium sp. NGS68
TCGGGGATTTTCGAGGCCGCCAGGGCGGCGGTCACGCATCCGTCGGCGGTGTTTCTGAACCGTCAGCAGTTGGTGCAGTTGGCGAAGACGAACTTGTTCGGGTTCAACTGCCCGGCGATCGCGGCCGTCGAGGGCATTTATGACTCGATGTGGGCGAAGAACGTTGCGGCGCTGGCGGGATATCACGGGGCGGCGTCGTCGGTGGCGGCCCAACT
>NZ_JCALCE010000106.1:0-215 GCF_059812195.1 Mycobacterium sp. NGS68
GAGTAGATGTCGACGCGGGCGTCCTCGTCGCCTTCGAGGCTGAGCCGTTCGGGGGCGATGTAGGCGAAGGTGCCAATGGTGCTGCCGGTCTTGGTCATTCGGGTGTCATCGACGATGCGGGCGATGCCGAAGTCGATGAGGTAGGCGAAGTCGCGGTCGTCGAGCAGGATGTTGGAGGGTTTGATGTCGCGGTGGATCAGTCCGATGCTGTGGGC
>NZ_JCALCE010000107.1:0-214 GCF_059812195.1 Mycobacterium sp. NGS68
CCATGCAGCAGCGCACCCCAGATCTCCCACACCGAAAAGTCGAACGCATACGAATGGAACTGCGTCCACACCTGACCCGGCGACAACGCGATCCCAATGTCCAACCCGTCGAACAACTGCGTCACATTCGCGTGAGTGACCGCCACCCCCTTCGGCGTCCCCGTCGTCCCCGAGGTGTAAATAATGTGCGCCACATCGCTTGGCGCCGGCCCCG
>NZ_JCALCE010000108.1:0-206 GCF_059812195.1 Mycobacterium sp. NGS68
AGGTCGCGGCCGGTGATCAGCCGCATGCAGACGAACAGGCGTCCGTCGATTTCGCCGTAGTCGTAGATGGGGACGACGTGGGGGGTTTCCAGTCGGGCGGCGGCGTGGGCTTCGCGGCGGAAACGTCGTTGGAATTCTTCGTCTTTGGACAGTTTGGCGGAGAGGACTTTGATGGCCACGGTGCGGTCGGTGACGGTGTCGTGGGC